>JAISSE010000195.1 GCA_031273285.1 Prevotellaceae bacterium | reverse complement strand
TTTTCAACTTTCAACTTTCGATTTTCAATTTATATCGTATATTTGCGAATTATAAAGATGTATTTTTTATGGAAAATTTGCGTTTTAAGGCGTTAGCCGAATTGAACAATCGACAGCCGGTTCGTTTTGAAGGGAAGGATGCGGCTGTTTCGACCTATTTTGCGGAAAATGTTTTCGACAGGACAAAGATGCGAAAATATCTGACACCCGAAGCATTCGATGCAGTGGCGGATGCTATTGACGAAGGCAGCAAGATAAACAGGAAATTTGCCGATCAGATCGCTTCCGGGATGAGGTCGTGGGCAATCGAAAAAGGTGTAACACATTATACTCACTGGTTTCATCCCCTGAATGAATCGACTGCCGAAAAACACGACTCGTTTTTCGAAATCGCAAAATCGGGCAATTATATCGAAAATTTCCGCGGCGAGCTGCTGATACAGCAGGAGCCGGACGCCTCAAGTTTTCCGAGCGGAGGCTTGCGCAACACGTTCGAAGCCCGCGGATACACCGCCTGGGATCCTTCGTCGCCGGCGTTTATTCACGACAAAACGCTCTGTATCCCCACGGTATTCGTATCGTTCACCGGCGAAGCGCTCGACTTCAAAGCCCCGTTTCTGAAGTCGCTGGCTGTTCTGGACAAGGCAGCTTCTGCCGTGGCTCAATATTTCGACAGGGATGTCCGTCATGTCTTTTCGACGGTCGGTCTGGAGCAGGAATATTTTGTTGTGGACGAGGCATTGTACCACGCCCGTCCCGACCTTATGATGACCGGCAGAACCCTGATGGGACACGAAGCGGCGAAAAATCAGCAGTTGGGCGACCACTATTTCGGCACCATCCCCGAAAGGGTTGCCACGTTCATGCGCGAATTTGAAGAAGAAGCCTACAGGCTCGGTATCCCGCTGAAAACCCGTCATAACGAAGTCGCGCCGAATCAGTACGAGTGCGCCCCGAATTTCGAGGAAGGCAATCTGGCGGTTGATCACAACCTGCTGCTGATGTCGCTGATGAAAAATATTGCCAAAAGACACAATCTCCGCGTGCTTTTCCACGAAAAGCCCTACATGGACGTCAACGGTTCCGGCAAACACTGCAACTGGTCGATGGTTTCCGACCAGGGGGTCAATCTGCTTTCTCCGGGCAAAACTCCGCGCAATAATCTACAGTTTCTCACATTCTTCATATGCACCATTCATGCCGTACACGAACACGGAGGGTTGCTGATGTCGAGCGTTACCAATCTGAGTAACTTTCAGCGTCTCGGCACCTACGAGGCTCCGCCGCCGATAATGTCCGTATTTATCGGTGAAACTCTGCAAAAGGTACTTAATTCGCTGGAAGAAAAAATCCCCAATAAAAAAATGACTCCGGACGAAAAAACGGAGGTGAAACTGGATATCATGGGTAAAATACCAGAGATAATGCCAGATACGACCGACCGAAACAGGACGTCGCCGTTTACGTTTTCGGGCAATCGCTTCGAGTTTCGCGCCGTCGGTGCAAGCAGCAACTGTGCCGCATCCCTGCTGATTCTGAACACTGCGGTGGCACAGCAGCTGACTGTTTTCAAGACCGAAGTGGACAAACTGATCGAAAACGATGTCAAGAAGGATGAAGCCATACTCAAGGTTTTGCGGACTTTCATCGTGAAGTCGAAAAAGATTCTGTTCGGCGGCAACAGTTATTCGGAAGAGTGGAGAAAAGAGGCGGAAAAACGAAAGCTGGGCATAATCAACAGCGTTACGGATGCTTTCAAGGCTTATCTCAATCCGAAATCGGTGAAACTGCTGACGGAATCGGGAGTGCTTTCGAAACGGGAACTGGAGTCGCGTTACGAAATCAAGAACGAAACTTTTCTCAAAAAGTTGCAGATAGAATCCCGCGTACTGGGCGATCTGGCATTGAATCACATAATTCCGACGGCAATCCGGTATCAGAATACCCTTATCCGGAATGTGCAGGGTCTTCAGCAACTGTTCGGCGAAAAATCCGGAGACATGATTATCCCCCAGATGCGGGCGCTGGAAAAAATATCCCGCCACGTCATGGATATCAATATAAAAGTATATCAAATGATTGATCAACGGAAAAAAGCCAATGCAATCGAAGACATCATCGAACGGGCGGAATCATATTTCGGCAATGTGCTTCCGTTTCTGGACGATATCAGGTATCATATCGACAAACTGGAGATGATTATTGACGACGAGCTGTGGCCCATGCCGAAATACAGGGAACTGCTGTTTTTTCATTGAACGGTTGTCGGCGGGTTTTGCGAAAAAAAGATGCCGGTTTCGTTTTTTTAATGTATTTTTGTTGAAATTTTTTATGCAAACAATATAAATTTACGCGCTTTATGGGAAAATATTTAGGAAATTTGATTGTAATATGCCTTGTCGCGGCAGGCTGTTCCACGGTTCCTCTAACGGGACGTAAACAGTTGAATATTGTGAGTAACGAGGAATTGCTGGCTTCCAGTTTCAATCAGTATGACGAATATATCAGGACGGCGCCGATTTCCAAAGACCTGCAAAAAACGGCGCTGGTGGTCAAAGTCGGCAAACGCATAGCCGGAGCAGTCGAGCAGTATATGAAAAACAACGGGCTGGAAGACCAAATCAAGGACTACCAGTGGGAATTTCACCTTGTTGCCGACGCCGTTCCCAATGCTTTTTGCATGCCGGGAGGCAAAATAGTTGTCTACGAAGGCATCCTGCCCTTTACGCAGGACGAGACGGGGCTTGCCGTCGTGCTTGGACACGAGGTGGCGCACGCGGTGGCGAAACATTCGAACGAAAGGATGAGTCAGCAGGTGATTGTCGCTCTTGGAGGCGAACTGGTTAATGAGGCTGTCAGCAAAAAATCGGCTCTGGTAAAGGAACTGGCGCCTGTGGTGTACGGGCTTGGTTCTCAGTTTGCCGTAATGCTGCCGTATTCGCGGTCGCACGAGTCGGAAGCCGACCACATGGGGCTTATTTTTATGGCAATGGCAGGATACGATCCGGCTATGGCGGAAAGTTTCTGGTTGCGAATGTCTCAATCGGGCGCCAAAACTCCGGAATTTCTCAGCACGCACCCGTCCGACCGGACCAGAGTCGAAAAAATAAGGTCGTGGCTTCCGGAAGCGAAAAAATACTACATGCCCGTATTCTGAATGATACCGGAAAATGTCAAAGCCATTCTGGACGAATATTCGGCAAAGATAAATGTGCCCGAATTTATCGACTCCGACCCCGTTCGATTTATTCACCGGTACAAACTGTTGCAGGATATTGAAGTTGTCGGTATCCTGTCGGCAATAAACGCATGGGGACGAAGAGACATGATACTGAGAGATATCAACAGGATTCTTGACATCATGGGCGCGTCGCCCTACGATTTTGTGATGTCGGCGGACCTGGACATGCTTTCGGGAAACAAATCCCTGCACCGTACTTTCAACGTCTCCGACCTGGGATACGTATGCAGGGGGCTGCGAAAAATTTATTCCGAATGTGCTTCCGCCGAAGAATATTTTGCGGGTAAAAACATGTTCGACGGCATAAAAACGTTCAGAACGAAAATTATTTCGGCTAACGAAACCGGACACCGGTCGTCGAAACACCTGTCGAATCCGGATGCCGCTTCGGCATGCAAACGGCTGAATCTGTTCCTGAGATGGATGGTGCGAAACGACGGAATTGTGGATTTGGGAATATGGAAAAATATTTCGCCTTCGGAACTGTACATACCCTTGGATGTGCATGTGGGAAGGGTTTCCCGTTCGCTCGGTCTGATTTCGCGCAAGCAAAACGACAGACGAACAGCGGAAGAGCTGACTTCCGTGCTCGTAAAACTGAACCCAACCGACCCGATTCTCTACGATTTCGGCTTATTCGGAATAGGCGAACAAAAAATAGACGTGGAGGCAGCTTTCCGCGAACCTTAACAGGGGGGAATGACAGCCCGAAGGGCTTGGTCGCCATAGAATTTTTTCACAGGATTCACAGGACGAATACAGTGAATAACGAACAGTGAACAGTGAATAATGTCTGAACCATGATTAAACCCAAAATCCGCATTAGAAAAAACACCTGTATTTGTGCCGAAAATCCTAATGCGCAGCGTTAGAAAAGATATAGTTATGGAACTCATATATAAATTTACAGATAGGAAGTTACTCCATGGGGCGGAATGGTGTTTCTGAAGCAATGTCCGGAACAGATCAAGTTTTCCGAACAGGTAGCCACCTGTCCGCATTTGCCTCAGCCCTGTTCCAATCGTGGTTATACTTTGCCGGTTCTTTTGGCATCGTTTATATGCAGCGTTTGGTGTGGCGCAACAAAATTTCTGCATACGGAACAAACCCGTGCCGATCGTGCACCGGCAAAGATTTTTGACTGGAAAAGCGTACCGGGTCAGGATGCGTACAGGCGATTTTTCTCCAAATTTACACAAGTCGACAATCTTCGGACAGCCGATTATTTTCTGCGATGGCTTATACAAAGTTATCAATATGATAATTTCACACTGGATTTCGACAGCAGTGTGTTGACTCGCTACGGCCATCAGGAAGGGGCAAAACGAGGTTACAATCCGCAAAAACGGGGAAGGTGTTCTCACCATCCGCTCATTGCCTTTATCAATGAAGTCAGTTTAATACGCCTGGACAGTGGTCTTTGCGGCGATAGGATTATGAATTATCTGGGAAA
This sequence comes from Prevotellaceae bacterium, assembly GCA_031273285.1. Lineage (GTDB taxonomy): Bacteria > Bacteroidota > Bacteroidia > Bacteroidales > UBA932 > JAIRLF01. The sequence continues at coordinate 2,230 of JAISSE010000195.1, read as the reverse complement.
TAAATCGCTGAATTATATCATTATGGCAAAATTTTATCACCCTATACAGCGACTTATTGCAGGTAACGAAAATTGGATGCTGTTAGATGAGAGTATCGAAATTTATGAAAAACATATCAGGGACAGGAATGGGAAATCTCTCGTAGGCTGGTGATGGTAAGCAAAAAATTTCTGTTCGTCCGCAGGCTACGGGAAAGACATTGATCCTGTTTCCCGATGAAGAACAATATCGCAACTACCGATACAGCGCGTATTTTACCAATATGGCATTTGCGTCGGCAGAGGTTTGGCGATTATATTGCAGACGTGGCGATGCCGAAAACAGAATCAGGAAAATCAAATACGATTTTGGATTCGACAGCTTCAACCTCAAAGATTTTTACGCCACCGAAGCCGCCTTGATTTTTTCAATTATTGCCTACAATTTGATTTCAATTTTCCGAATGTTTGTTTTACAGGAAAAGACACAAAGAAGGCTATCGACGCTGCGTTTCAGAATATTTACAATCGGTGCTTATTTTCAAAAAGTCAATAGCAAGCTGGTTCTAATGATAGCCTTGACAAAAAAACGACGAAGATGGTTTGACGACCTTTGGAACTATCCTCTGAAATTACCGTTATGTCCTATGGCATGAAATTAGATATAATCCTCACACAAGTGTAACCGGTTGAAATCCGGTTCCGGCATACTTCCGGTGGGCGCACTTGTGTGAGGATTTTTTTATACTTGATTGGGCAGTGCGAATACCTATGCGTAATCGAACGAAACAGAATGAAGTTCATCCGCATATTCCTTTAAACCCGCTTCTATTCGTTCCAGTGTTTTTTTGGTTGGGGTCTTTACTCCGGAAACGTATTGGCGCATTAACCCCTCGTTTATTCCGGATATACGAGCCAAACTACTCTGGTTAATAAATCCGTTATATGCTTCTACCAAAGATGGTATATCGTGATACACATACTCTAAGTCATACTCATTATCCATCCAAGGCTGACGCTCTTCGTCGTATAATCCCTCTATGTGAAACTGAAGCCCTTCACGCAAATCCTTTTTCAGCTTAGCGACAGAATCACGTGCAATAACATATCCCGGTATTTCGGGCAAATGAGCTGATACGCCGCTATTCGCTTTACTTACAATTACTTTCAATGTTCTCATCTTTTCTATTTCAGGCATCAAAGGTATCCCTTGTCAATCAGTTTGATAATCAGTTCGCCGAATAGGGTGTTTGCCCATGCGAACCAGGAGCGGGTGAAGCGCGAGGCGTCGTCTTTGTGGAAGGCTTCATGCATGAAACCGGTCTCGCCGTCCGTGTCGCGGAGCGCCCGGATGCAATAGGCTATCTCGTCGCGGTCGGTGGATGTAGCGGCACGCATGATGATACTCATCGGCCAGATATAATCGAATCCGATATGAGGGCCGCCGATACCTTCGGCCGCTTTCCCTTTGAAAAAGTAGGGGTTGGACGAGCTTAACACCAAGCGGCGGGTATTCCGGTAAACCGGGTCGGTTGCCTCTACACAGCCAAGGAAAGGCAGCGCCAGCAGGCTCGGCACATTGGCGTCGTCCATGCAGACATGGTTGCCAAAGCCATCTACTTCATAAGCATATACTTTCCCAAATTCGGGATGTTCGACGATTCCGTATTGACGGATGGCGGCTTCCACTTCGCTTGCCAGCGCTTCGCAACGGCCGGCCAGTCCGGTATGGTTCTTCACGGTACGGAGTATTTCCGCAGCCTGCCGGAGCGAGGTGACGGCAAAGAGGTTGGAAGGAATCAGGAAGCCATACAGGGTGGCGTCGTCGGAAGGGCGAAACGACGAGACAATCAGTCCGACAGGCTTTACCGGGCTTCCCCAGCCATCGTTCAGCAGCGTATCTCCCTGACGGTTTGTGGTGCGCGAGAACTGATACGTTCCCAGGGAGTCTTTGCGCTGCTGTTCTTTAAAGGTTTGCAGGATGGCTTCCATAGCTGCCGTCCACTGGCTGTCGAAGACCGACGTATCGCCGGTTTCTTTCCAGTAATAATACCCCAGGCGGATGGGGTAGCAAAGCGAGTCGATTTCCCATTTACGCTCGTGCAATTCCTTCTTCATGCTGGTATGGTCGGTTTCCCATTCACTTCCCGTCGGGCCGTCGTTGAAAGCATTGGCATAAGGATCAATCAGGATACATTCCGTTTGGCGGTTGATCACGCCGGCCAGCATGGTTTGCAGGCTCTTTTCCTTC
>JAISSE010000161.1 GCA_031273285.1 Prevotellaceae bacterium | reverse complement strand
GCGCCGCCGCGCACGATATCGCCGCCGGCAAAAATCATCGGCACATCGGACTGCATGGTTTCTTCGTTCACCACGATTGTACCCCATCTGCTTACATTCAACCCTTCGACGGAGCGCGGAATCAGAGGGTTCGGCGAAACGCCCACGCTAACCACCACCTCGTCGACTTCAATCAGTTCCGTTTCTCCGGGTACTTCCACCGGCGAACGCCGACCCGAGGCATCGGGTTCGCCGAGTTTCATTACCTGTAGCAGCATGTGTGTTACGCGCCCTTTTTCATTGCCGCGATATTCGATCGGATTGCGCAGGGTCATGAAGTCGATCCCCTCTTCTTTGGCATGTTTGACCTCTTCGAGACGGGCGGGCATCTCCTCTTCCGAACGGCGATAGACAATCATTGCGCGTTCGGCGCCCAGCCGGCGCGCCGTTCGCACCGAATCCATTGCCGTATTTCCTCCGCCGATAACAGCCACTTTTTTACCTGTCAGCACGGGCGTATCCGATTCGGGATTGGCGGCGTCCATCAGATTAACCCGCGTAAGATATTCGTTCGACGACATTACGCCGACCAGATTTTCGCCCCTGATATTCATGAAACGCGGCAATCCCGCCCCGCTTCCGACAAAGATACCGCGAAAACCTTCGTCTTTCAGGTCGTCGATACCGATTGTCTTTCCCACAATACAGTTGGTTACGAACTTGACCCCCATAGCGCTCAGACTGTCGATTTCCATATCGACAATTTCGTTCGGCAGGCGAAAAACCGGAATACCGTATTTCAAGACCCCGCCGATTTCGTGTAAAGCCTCGAACACAGTAACCGCATATCCCGCTTTCGCCATGTCGCCGGCGAAAGACAGTCCCGCCGGACCCGACCCGACCACGGCGATTTTTATTCCGTTGGCAGGTGCGACCGATGGCAGCGATATTTGTCCGCCGGCGCGTTCGCAGTCGGCGGCGAAACGTTCCAGATGACCGATAGCTATGGCTTCCTTCTTCATTTTAATGTATATGCATTTCGATTCGCACTGTTTTTCCTGAGGACAGACACGTCCGCAGACGGCGGGGAGAACCGAAGTTTCCTTCAGAATTTTCGCCGCTTTGAGGAATTCACCCCGTTCGATGTTTTTAATGAAGGCAGGAATATCAATTTCCACCGGACAACCTTCGACACAACCCGGCTTGGCGCAGTCCAGACAGCGTCGGGCTTCATTGACTGCCATGTCGGTGGTTAATCCCAGATTCACTTCTTCGACGTTGCGGCTGCGGATTTCGGGATTCCGTTCAGGCATACGGACACGTTCAATCTCCGCGCGTTCCTTTGCTTTCAGCGTATTACGCAGTTCTGCGCGCCATGTTTCGCTTCTTCTTTCCATAATGTTAATTTTCTTCGGATTTGCATTTGTTTTCAACCTTGTACATATCCGACTGTTCGATGTCGCGATAACCTCCGAGCCGCATCATCATTTCGTCGAAATCGACCAGATGAGCGTCAAATTCGGGACCGTCCACGCAGACGAATTTGGTTTCGCCGCCCACCGTTACGCGACATGCGCCGCACATCCCCGTCCCGTCTACCATGATGGTATTCAGCGATGCAATTGTGGCGACTCCGTATTTTTTTGTCAAAAGGCTGACAAATTTCATCATCACGGCGGGTCCGATTGTTACGCATTTATCCACTTTTTCGCGCCGAATGACCGTTTCGACCCCGTCGGTAACCAGTCCTTTCGTTCCGTGCGAACCGTCGTCGGTCATAATTATCAGTTCATCGGAAAACTGTCTCATCCGGTCTTCCATAATAATCAGTTCCCTGCTGCGCGCCGCCAGAACCGTAATCACACGGTTTCCCGCCTCACGCAACGCTTTTACAATCGGCAACATCGGTGCGGCGCCTACTCCTCCGCAAGCGCATACCACCGTCCCGAAATTTTCGATATGCGTAGCCTTGCCCAGAGGACCGACCAAATCGGTGATACAGTCGCCTTCGTTCAATGCGCACAGTTTTGTCGATGAAACGCCTATCCGTTGAACCACAAGCGTAACGGTTCCTTTTTCCGGATCGGCGTCGGCAATTGTAAGCGGAACACGTTCGCCCTTTGCGCCGACTTTCACAATGACGAAATGCCCCGCACGACGGGCTTTTGCTATCAAAGGCGCCTCTATTTCAAATTTTACAACATTCGCCGAAAAATACTCCTTACTGATAATTCTATTCATTAATTTACTAAAATAAAGTTAGTTGTAACTGCATAACATTGATTTGCCGCTACCTAATTGATTGTGCAAAATTACTAAGAAAATCGAATCCACGAAATCTTTTATCCACAAACTTTTTTTTTTCCACAAAACGTAAGTTCGACATAGTCAATTTCACGAATACCACGAATTTTTATCGAATACCACGAATTTTAAAAATCCTTTGGATTTTTTCTAATCGACGACCGGCAAACTCTCAACTCTCAACTCTCAATTATTCACTGTTCACTATTCCAAGTATTGCCGCGCTCATGGGTTTACCGGTAAAATGCAATCCGTCGGCAATAAAGTCTTCGCCTTTAATTACGGTTCTGTAATCGGAGAGCAGGATATCTTCGACTATGTAATTCGAATCTCTGCAAAGTCCCATGGCAGCAAATAAATCCGCAGGCAGTTTGAGATAAAGATTCGGAGCGACGCAATCTATTGTAACAAAGATAATCAGTCTGCTGTTTTCCGTATATCTCGCAAAGGCATAATTCATATACCGGTTGAATCCGGCGGATTTGCCGTCGGCATTGTTTTCGAACAGGTCGCCGAAACGACCGTTGGCGATTGCTTCTTCGGAATTGCAGATATTCAGCAGTTTCGAATAAAAATTACGCAGTTCGGTCTGTTCCGGCGTCAGTAATCCTCCGTCGAAACGGTCATTGTTAATCCATTGCCGGATTTCCGGAACGTGCGTATAGTCGAAAATGGATGTTCTGCCGTCATCACCGCTGAAACCTGTTGCTCCCGAAGCCTTTGCGCCCACCTCCTGCCCGAAGTATATCATGACGGGCGAAGGATGCAAAGTTGCGGCAAGCGTCATCAGCGGAACAGCCCTGTCGGTAGAGCCGGCAAACTGCGCGGAAGCAAAACGCTGTTCGTCATGATTTTCGAGGAAAGTTACCATGTGGCGCTCTATTCCCTTAATTTCCGAATTGAGATAATCCTGGAGTTTATCCGTACCGGCACGTCCGGTAGCAACGGCGGCAAGCAGGTCGTACAGACCCGATTTATCGTACAGATAATCGAATCCCGCCGCGATATACCGTCTGTAATTCGCAGGCGAATATGCTTCTCCGATAAAAATAATCTCCGGATACCGTTTTTTTACTTTGTCTGTCGCATATTGCCAAAATTCCGTCGGAACCATTTCGCACATGTCGCACCGGAAGCCGTCAATGCCCCTGTTTGCCCAAAACAGCAATATATCCGTCATTTTCAGCCATGTGTCGGGGACAGGGTCAAAATGTGCCGTTCCCGACAAACAGTCGATTCCGTAATTCAGTTTCACCGTTTCGAACCAGTCGCCGATATTCGGCGATGCTGTAAAAACGTCGTTTCCCGACGCTTTCGCCGGATATTCGACAAAACCGGCGCTTCCGGCGGGATTGTATCCTTCCGGAACTTTAAACGCTTCACCCTGTATATAATAGAAATTGTTGTTTCTGTCGAAAAAAACGTTTGTATTGTCTTCTTCGCCCAAATCCCTGATGTCCGGTGGTTTTGCATCGGATTTATAGACACGGGCGACATGGTTGGGTACAAAATCAATTATGATTTTAAATCCCGCATTGTGAGTACGTTCGACAAGCCCGTCAAATTCCCTCATACGCCTGTCGGGACGGGAAGCAAGGTCGGGAGCAACATCGTAGTAATCTTTGATTGCGTAAGGCGACCCGGCTTTTCCCTTCACAACGAGCGGATTATCGGGACTTATGCCGTATGCCGAATAATCGGTCGTCGTTGCATGTTCAATCACTCCGGTGTACCATATATGAGTGATTCCAAGACGCTTGAGTTCGCGGAGTGCGGCATCGGAAATATCGTTGAATTTCCCGCAACCGTTTTCTTCCGCCGAACCGTAGAGTATATTGTTCGTGTTTCTGTTCCCGAACAGGCGAACCAGAAGCTGATAAATGACTGTTTTTCTCACTTTTCGATTCTCCATCAGTATCCCAGAGTTCTCAGCATCGGTCTGTAACCCTGCTCTTTCGAGAACAGCCGGGTGAAATAATCTCCGTTGTCGTCCTTGTCGATTATTATATGCTTCGGAGCGGGTTGCAGACAATGCTGAATACCGCCGAAACCGGCTATCGATTCCTGATATGCTCCCGTATGGAAAAATCCCACATACAGAGGCTCGTCCGTCTGCAATTTCGGCAGGAAAATAGCATTTGCATGAGCTTCGGAATTGTAATAGTCGCCGCTGTCGCATGTCAGACCGCCCAGCATAACTCTCTGATATTCTTTATCCCAATGATTGATTGCCAACTGTATGAACCTTTGCTTTATCGCCCACGTGTCGGGAAGATTGGTCATAAACGAACTGTCGATCATATACCATCTTTCGCGGTCGTTTTGCTGTTTTTCGCCTAATATCGAGTATATCACAGCGCCGCTTTCGCCCACGGTGAAACTGCCGAACTCGGTGAAAATATTGGGGTCGGGCACTTCCCGCTGGGCGCATATCATTTTTATCTGGGCAATAATTTCTTCCGCCATATACTCGTAATCGTAAGTGAAATGGAGCGAATTTTTTATGGGAAATCCGCCGCCTATGTTCAGCGAATCCAAAGTGGGGCAAATCTTTTTCAAATCGCAGTAAACCTGAACACATTTCGACAATTCGTTCCAGTAGTAGGCATCGTCGTGTATTCCCGTATTTATGAAAAAATGCAGCATTTTCATCTCATACAGAGGGTTATCCTTTATTTTTTCTTCATAAAACGGAACGATGTCGATATATCTGATTCCGAGACGGGACGTATAAAATTCGAACTTCGGCTGTTCTTCGGCAGCTATCCTTATGCCTATCCTGCAAGGCTTTTCGAGCGCTTCGCTGAACATGTCCACCTCGGGCATATTGTCGAATATGGGAATTGTGTTCTCCCAGCCGTTGTTAATCAGACCCGCGATATTGTCCACATACTGTTTCTTTTTGAAACCGTTGCAGATAATCCATTTATTCTTGTTAATCAGACCCTGGGAGTATAATTCTTCGACAAGATTTATATCGAAGGCAGATGATGTTTCCAGATGAATATCGTTCTTGAGAGCTTCTTCCAGAACAAAAGCGAAATGAGAACTTTTGGTACAGTAACAATAGTTGTAATCGCCCTGATAATCAACCTTTGCCATTGCCACATTGAAAAGCCGTTTGGCTTTCTGTATATTCTGGCTTATTTTGGGCAAATAGCTTATTTTCAGAGGGGTTTTATATTGCTTAATAATATCCATCAGAGGGATATTGTTAAAATACAATTCATTGTCAATTACTTCGAACTCCGGCTGAGGAAAATCAAATGTTTGTTCGATTAAATTTATATATTTATTTTTCATTCAGACATTAAAATGAATACGTTAACGAAAACATTATCGGCACAAAGATACAAAAGACTGCAATATAATTGCGATAATTGTTGAAAATAAATGCACGCGC
>JAISSE010000252.1 GCA_031273285.1 Prevotellaceae bacterium | reverse complement strand
ATGTTTAATGTGCCGTATAAGGACACATGGTATATGCCGGGGACAAAAAGCTATATGGTGAAATTTATCAACGATGCCGGAGCGGAATATGTTTATCCTGCGAACGGAGGTAGAGACAGCTACCCGATGAGCATGGAAAAGGCTTACGGCATAGCGCAAAACGCCGATTTTTGGCTTATCGGAAATGCCGCAAAATCGCTCGGCGAATTGAAATACACCGATTCGAGAATGGCGGAAATACCGGCTTTCAAAAATAAAAGAGTATACAACAGCAATTTGCGGGCAAACGATTATGGCGACGATTTCTGGGAATCGGGCATAGTGAAACCGGATGTCGTGCTTGAAGATTTGATTAAAATATTCCATCCGGAGCTTGTCCCGGAACATGAATTTTACTATTACCGCCATCTGAAATAGTGAATAACGAATAGTGAACAGTGAATAATGATGTATGAAGGATGAAGGATGAAAAGTAGTTCGGCACGCAGATGACGCGGATTTACCGGATTTACGCAGATTATCCCAAATGTCCATTAGAATATTTTGGGTTGATTTGATAATATGACGTTGATTTTAATCGGTTTTATATATTTATCTGCGAAAATCCTTCAAATCCGCGTCATCTGCGTGCGGAATTGCTTTCGAACCATCCTCTTTCATCCACAAAAATGGGGATATAAATCGCAGCATTATTTTCGTCTTATGCCTCATCATCAGCACGGTTGCAATAAACAGCGAAAAAACACAGGCTCAAAAAATCCCTATTTTTAGGGATTTACATTAATCTTTTTTTGTAATATCTTTGCATTTTCCTTTAAGGGGGATATTTTTGTTGTTTAACTTGAGTAATAGAACGATGCGACATCATCACGGTCATGAAAAGGGACATAATCACGGAAAAGAGCATGAACACGGTCATGGAGATTCCGGTATCAGGACGGCTTTTTTCCTGAATCTTGCGTTTAGTCTCATAGAAGTCGTCGGCGGGTATCTCACCAACAGTGTGGCAATACTTTCCGATGCCCTGCACGATTTGGGCGACAGTTTTTCGCTTGCTCTGGCATGGTATTTTCAGAAATTGTCGAGGAAGAAAAGAGATCTGTCATACTCATACGGTTATCGACGGTTTTCGCTGCTCGGCGCGCTTATCAACTCGGCGGTTCTGCTGGTCGGTTCGATTTTCGTTATCGGCGAAAGCATCAAAAGGCTTGCCTCGCCCTCAATGCCCGACGCCAAAGGGATGTTTGCACTGGCGGTGTTGGGGATTGTCATCAACGGCATTGCGGTGTTGAAACTGCGAAAAAAGCGCTCGTTGAACGACCGCACCGTTTCGCTGCATCTTCTCGAAGATGTTCTGGGCTGGGCGGCTGTGCTTGTCGCAAGCGCCGTCATGATATTCGTTGAGGTGCCGTTTCTCGACCCTGTCCTGTCTCTGGGAATCGCCTGTTACATACTGTTCAACATCTACAATAACCTGCGCGATACTCTGAGAGTTATTCTTCAGGGTACGCCCGAAAACGTTGATGCCGTGGAAATAGAAAAAACTTTATTGAATATCGAAGGAATAGAAGCGGTGCACGATTTGCATTTATGGTCTATGGACGGAGAATTTAACATCTCTTCGGTACATGTCGTTGTCGGCACAAATTCGGGCGATGACATGACGGAGTTGAAAAAACAGGTGAAACAGGTCATGAAAAAGTTTAATGTTCAACACTCTACCGTAGAGATAGAGCGAAAGGAAGAACCCTGTGAATATTATGAAACCGGTTGTTAATTGAGTAATATGGAATCAAAATTGTTGGCAAAGTTCAAAAAGGGAGAAACAGGGACGGTCGAAAAACTTACCGTACTGGGCCCCCTGCGCAGACGTCTGCTGGATATGGGAATAACTCCCGGCACGGAAATTACGTTCAAGAAAGTCGCTCCTCTCGGCGATCCGATGGAAATCATGTTGAGAGGATATGTTTTGGCAATAAGAAAAACCGAAGCCGAAGCGATATTGATGAAAACGGAGGAACAGTCATGAGATTCGCGATAGCGGGCAATCCGAACAGCGGTAAAACCACCCTGTTCAATTCCTTAACGGGCAGCCGCGCCCATGTCGGGAACTGGCCCGGCGTAACGGTCGACAAAAAGGAGGGCGTCTACAGGCTTGGAAACGGCGCGAAAACAAGCGAAAAAATCAATATCATCGATTTGCCCGGCGTATATTCCCTGTCGCCGTACACGCCCGAAGAAGTCATTTCCCGTCAGTTCATTATGGACGAGAAACCCGACCTGATTATAAATATCGTGGACAGCACCAAACTCGAAAGAAATCTGTATCTGACCACGCAGTTACTGGAGATGGACGTCCCCGTTGTGGTGGCTCTCAACATGATGGACATCATCAAGCGCGAGGGTTCCGTCATCGATACGGAAATACTGTCGCAGAAGCTCGGCGTTCCGGTTGTCCCCGTCAGCGCCCTGAAATCCGGCAACGTGAAACTGTTGATGGACAAATGTATCGAATATGTGAAATCGCCGCGCAGGGGTTCTTCCTTTTTGCCGGAAACAGCTCTTTCCGAACAGTATGCAAAGGTATTGAAACTTGTTGAACGGCATAATATCAGGCATCCCGTATTTCACGCCGTCAAACTTCTCGAAAACGATTCGATAGAGCTGATGCACAACGCCGTGCTGTCGGCAGATATTCAGAATCTTAAACTGGAATACGAAAAAAGCGAAAAACCTTTCGACTACGAAGCCGAAATTGCGGATTTGCGCTACAAGTTCATAACCGACGACATAAAACCGAATGCGGTGAAGGTTTTCAAAAACTCCGGAAGCAAAAAATCGGAGAAAATAGACAGGATACTGACCCACCGAATCTGGGGATTGCCGCTTTTCGGGCTGCTGATGTTTGTAATCTTTCATTTCATCTTTTCCGAGAATTTCCTGTATCTGAAAAGCTTTGATATTCTGGAAAAAGGACTGTCAAGTCCGGGAGTATTGCTGCAGGAGTACATAGAGAAAGGGCTGGATTTCATAATGAACCGAATGCATTTGCTTCTCGGAAATGCACATGCCGCCGCATGGGCGCAGGGGGCTGTTGTGGACGGACTGCTGAAAGGCATTTTTTCCGTTCTGACGTTTCTGCCGCAGATACTGCTGCTGTTCCTGTCGCTGTCGATACTCGAAGACAGCGGCTACATGGCTCGCATAGCGTTTATTATGGACAGACTGCTGAAACCTTTCGGACTGTCGGGAAAGGCGTTTATACCGATGCTGATGGGTTTCGGCTGCTCCGTTCCGGCAATGATGGGTACACGGACTTTGGGAAGCGTCAAAGAACAGCGCATGACAATCATGCTTGTGCCGTTTTTCTCGTGCGGAGCAAAAATGATGATATGGGCGACTGTCGGTACGGCGGCTTTCGCCAAACATGTCGATATTTTCATCTTTTCCGTTTATATAATCGGTATCGCGGTGGCTGTCGTCGGCGCCATAATTCTTAAAAAGACAGCTTTCAGGGGGATAAAGTCGAATTTTGTTCTGGAACTGCCGGACTATCGCTATCCCCGACTGAAAGGCACTCTTGTTGAGCTGTGGAAGAAAATGAAAGGGTTTTTAACTACCGTAACCACTACCATAGCGGTATCGACGCTTGCCATCTGGTTTCTGCAGAATTTCAATCTGCGGTTTCAGATGGTTTCCGAAACCGGCGGCGCGAGTATTCTGGAGGTTTTGAGCAATGCCGTCAACTGGGTTTTTGTCCCGCTGGGATTTGCGCAGGGCGCCGACGGCTGGAAATTAGTTGTGGCGACTCTCACGGGTCTGCTTGCAAAAGAGGCTGTTGTGTCCACTATGGGTGTGCTGTATAAAGTGCCGGGCTATGACCCGAACGTATCGGGCAGCGAAGCCCAGGTAGCCGATACGCTGCAGGCGGACGGCGTGTTTACGGGTTTGACCGCCATATCGTTTGTGGTCTTCAACCTCCTGGTTATACCCTGCGTTGCCGCTGTAGCAACAGCGCGTTCGGAACTGAAAAGCGCCAAATGGATGTTTTTCGTTATCGGATTCTGGTTTGCAACGGCATGGACTGCAAGTTTTCTGGTATATCAGGCAGGCTCGCTGCTGAGCAGGGCGGGATGGATAAATGCGGTTATATTTTTATTTATTGTCGGCATAGTGCTGTTTGCGATTTTCATGCGGCGCAAAAACAAAAAAGATAAATGCAAGGGCTGCAACAAATGCGGTAAATAGTGAATAATTGATAGTGAATAATTGATAGTGAATAACGTACAGTGAACAGTGAATAATTGATTTTTACACGATTGGCAGGATTTGCAATCATGCGCAGATTGCCGTAGAGATGCGTCATGCCGTGTCTCCGCGTGCTACGACAAGGGCGGTCGTAGTGCTGTCGGCGATATAAAACTTTGCGACCCTTGCGACACACTTTGCGCCCTTTGCGTTTAACCGACTTTTTAAGATAGTCTCCCGCAATGCGTCGTCCGGCATTTTCAATTTTCATTTTTTTTTTTTGATTTATTCCATAAACTTGACTACATTTGCGGCGTGATTTTTAATTTAATTGTCAATAAAAATGGAAACAAAATTTACCGAACAGGAAAGTTTGGCGGTAATCAGCGAAA
>JAISSE010000219.1 GCA_031273285.1 Prevotellaceae bacterium | reverse complement strand
TGGTAAATTCAATTAATTAATATAGACAATGAAAATAAAACAGTTCATACGCAATCTGTTCTCCTTCGGGAGAACGTCGCCGCCAGTCCGTCGAATGATACCCATGACGCTGGACGCCGAAGGCAGAGAGGTGCATGGGAGCGATATATTCGGCAATCCGTTTGTCATCACAAAGCAATCGGACGGCAGGCTGCTCAAAAGAACCCAATCGAATACGGCTTCGCATACCGGCGATGACACTTCGCGGACGGCGCTGCAATACATCGCCGAAGGTCAAACGGTGGACATTCATTCCGGACGCGAATTTCCCGCCAACGTGCTCAGCAACCTCTACCCGTCGGCGTTTACCTTCGACGGGGTGCGGCTAAGCTCAATGGAAGGCTTTCTGCAGTCGCTCAAGACGGCGAACAGGAAACGCCAACAAAAAATACACGCCCTGTCGGGCATAGAGGCAAAAAATGCCGGAGTTTCGCTTAAACGTCGCTTCGACGGCAGACGCCTGCACTGGAAGGAACAGACGATTGACCGTTTTTCGCCGGAATATCAACAACTCCTGAAACAGGCATATCAAGCAAAGTTTGAACAGGATGCACTGTTCCGGTGGGCATTGGCGGCAACGGAAGGAAAAACGCTTACTCACTCCATCGGAAAATCAGCCCCACAGGACACCATCCTCACGGAAAACGAATTTATCTCCCTGCTGAATGGATTACGGACGCCGAACGATGAACCATAACAGGATTTCCCCGTTTCGCGGGATGCAACGACAAGCGCGCTGTTTTTATCGGGAAACACAATATTTTCGTACTTTTGCAGCACGAATCGAATAAAAAGCACATTGGAAAAATAATATAATTGATATAACAAAATGAAAGATAAAGAGCTTTATCAAACAGACAACAAAGTCGTTGAAAACGAATCCGACCCAACGGGCGATATTAACAGCGCCATTGACCGCCTGGCAGAACGTGCGCAGCGTGAAATTACCGAAGAAGGCGATTTTGCGTATATTGAAGAAATATTCGACAATCCCTGCAGCAACTCGCATTTTAGCAAAGCAGCGTTGCGTATAGAATCGGGAGGTAAAGATTGTTTTATGGCTTGAGAATGATTTCATGTAAACTTCCCTGCGGAAGTTTCATCCCTCAAAAGAGCCGACAGGCAGCGTGCGCCGGAGCGGTTTTTTTGCGGAATAAAAGAAATCATGTATCTTTGCGGCAGTTAAAATTATAAAATGATGCAAACATTAAAAATTTCCATATCGGACGAGGAATACAGAAAATTCGGCATCTCTGCCGACCGTCTGGCTTTTCCCGATTTGGTGAACATTGTGAGCCGGGAGCTTACCCGTCGAAATCTGGATAAAAGCATAGCGCTTGCCGAAAAATACGGGCTTTCCGCAATGAGTACGGATGAGATTACCGAGGAGGTAAAAGCAGTCAGAGAAAATGCAAAAAATTAAGTATATGTCTTATCAGGAAGAAATTAAAGAAAGATTAAAATCGCTCAAACCGGAATTATCCGCCAAATTCCACGTGAGCGCCATCGGTTTGTTCGGCTCTGTTGTGCGGGACGACTTTTCCCCCGAAACAAGCGATATAGATATTATAGTATCTTTTTCGCAACCTGTGGGTATTGAATTTATCGACCTCGCCAATTATCTGGAAAATAAATTCCGCCGAAAGATTGACCTTGTTTCAAGAGGCGGCATCAAAAGCCGGTATTATTCGGAAATAGAAAAAGAAATAGTATATGTCTAAAATCGGCTGTTAAGCAACTTGTTTAAAGGTTACGGAACCGACACGAAAGATTACAAAAAACAATGAACGGAATAAAAAATATTTTTCTGATGCGTCACGCACACTCCGCGGGCAATGAAAACCTGAGCCTGTACCGTCACATCCCCGACCACGCCATACCATTGTCGGACACGGGACTTCGGCAGGCGGTGGAAGCCGGCAGGCAGTTTGCCGGATTTTTGGCGCAATCGTCCCTGACGGCGTTCGAGGGCGGCGTCCGTCTGTGGCACAGCCCGTATGCAAGGGTCAGGCAAACGTGCGACGGCTTGCTCGAAGGCATGGGCGAGGCTGCCTGCCGCATCTTTAAAGACCGGCGGGAGCATATCCTGCTGACGGAACAGAATTTCGGACTGTTCGACGGACTGACCGACAGCGAATGTGAGGAAAAATATCCCGAAGAATCGCGCAAATACAACCTCTGCTCCGCCTATAACGGACGGTTTTACGCCAAGCCGCCCAATGGCGAAAGCCGCTACGACGTATGCGTCCGGATACATCAGTTTTTCGGAACCATTATCCGTGACGCCGAAAAAAACGAAAATCCCGTTTCAAACGTATTCATCATTTCGCATGGCGCCACCCTGCGGGCATTTGTCATGATGTGGCTGCACAGAGAAGTGGAATGGTTCGAAACCGAACGGAATCCGCTCAACTGTTCCATCCGCCATATCGGACGCAACGAAAACGGGAAATTTGAAGACAAAGGCTGCATTTTCACGGGGTTTTAAGGAATTGAACGATGCAGGCGATTCTTCTTGTCAGATAAAGAAACAAAATATAATTACGAATTAAAAATTAAAAATTACGTATGCAACCAAATGTTAAAGAAACAAAAGTAAAAAAAGGCGAGGTTTTCTCTGTTTCGAAGAGAAAATACCTTATCGTCGACAAACGGTTAATTCCCGTGCGGACTCCGTTTTCCGTAAAACTGCGGACGCTGTTCGGAAAAAAGGAACCCTATCCGTTGACGAAGATTGGCAAAATGGACTATTACCGCATCAGCCGCAACAGGTACGTGCTGTACAAATCGGAGCTGTATCCCTGCTTCGATTTTTACGATTTTGCCGATGAAGACCGCTTTTTCCGCGTATATTACCTTTGCCGGTCGCTTGCCGAAGTACGGCAAAAATACGA
>JAISSE010000209.1 GCA_031273285.1 Prevotellaceae bacterium | reverse complement strand
TTTTTTAGGGGGGGGGGGTAGGTTTTTAAAAAACAAAAAAATCAATTTATACTTAATTGTATGCTAATAGTATAGAGCAAACCAACCGACAAATTTGTCATTTAGTCGGTTGATAGTGAATAAATATATCAAATAATAATATAAAGAAAAAAGCATTACTTTTGTTGTTTCAAAAATAAGATAACAAATGGAAGAAGAAAAAGTAAAAAAACGGATAGAAGCAATACTGCCTGTGTTAAATGAACGCCAAAGTCGCATATATCTTGCCTGTGAGGCACAAAGCACAGGTTGGAGCGGGGGTCAGTATCCACGACGACAAACACATCATAGACGCGGCATTGTAGAGACGTGGCATGCCGCGTCTCTACGGTGAATCTACGCATGATTGAAAATCCTGTGAATCCTGTGAATAATCCCGTATAGACGTGGCGCGCCATATCTCCACGGCGGCATGGGCGGCGACAAACACACGACTCCGCAGAAGTTGCCCTGTCGATAACACCAAAAAGGTTTGGAATCGAGAATTGAAACACCTGCGACAACAAAACCGGCGCATCTTTTTAAAGATACGCCGGTATGAGTTTTTACGGTTCCGGTTTGAGACCCCGTTCGGATTCAATTCCAAATTCGGTGTTCAAGTCGGAAAACCGTTCCGCAACAATTATTTGTCCGGTAAAAAACCGCTTATATCCGCATGATTTTTCGCAGCACAAGTATGCACATTCGTTTCTGTTGTCATTTATCCGATATCTTTCGATACCGTCTTCCGCACACGTTCTACCAGCTTGCTTTCTTCACACCCGGAATCAGACCGTTGGAAGCCATTTCGCGAAACTGAATGCGGCTTATTCCGAACAGGCGCATGTATCCTTTCGGGCGCCCTGTCAGGGAACAGCGGTTATGCAGACGAACTTTGCTTGAGTTTTTCGGCAATTTTGCCAAACCCTCATAATCGCCGGCATCTTTCAATGCTTTTCGTTTTTCCGCATACTTTGCTACAAGTTTCGCACGTTTGACTTCCCGTGCTTTCATTGATTCTTTTGCCATACTTAATCGTTCTTTTTAGCGTTTTTAAATGGTAACCCGAAATTGCGGAGCAGTGAATACGATTCTCCGTCCGATTCGGACGAGCAGATGAAGGATATTTCCATTCCCATGATTTTCGACACCTTGTCGATGTCTATTTCGGGGAATATTATCTGTTCATCTATACCTAAAGTATAGTTTCCTCTTCCGTCGAATTTATCGTTTATACCTTTAAAATCACGAATACGCGGTAGAGCTATTGCTATCAGACGTTCGAGAAATTCGTACATGCGGTCGCCGCGAAGCGTTACCTTAACGCCGATCGGCATTCCTTTTCGGAGTTTGAAGTTGGAAATATCTTTCTTCGAATGAGTAACCACCGCTTTCTGTCCAGCGATAACGGAAAGTTCTTCCTGCGCCACTTCAATCAGTTTCTTTTCTCCAACTGCCCTTCCGACTCCCTGATTGATAACTATTTTTTTCAGTCGGGGAACCTGCATGATGCTTTTATATCCGAATTCTTTCATCAAAGTCGGAACTATCACATTTTTGTATTGCTTCTTCAGAGTAGGAATATATCCCTTGGGCGTTGCCGTTATTACGGGAGCCTCTCCTCCTTTCTTTTTAGCCATCAGTCTATTACTTTAATTATACCTAATTTTTTAGCCTGTTTTGAATAGCGAACCAGACGGGTTTTTCCGTCCTTGCCCGGTTTTTCGCTTTTCATTCTACCTGTTTTGGTAGGTTTTCCCGTTTCGGGACAAATCACCTGCAGATTGGAGATATTGATGGGGGCTTCCTGTTCCAGACGGGCGCCCTGCGGATTCTTGGCGTTCGGTTTTGTGTGTTTTATCACAATATTCACACCCTCAACAATCGCTTTATTCTCTTTCGGAAATACCTCCAGAACCTTTCCTTTCACATTTCTGTCGTCGCCGGCAATAACCTTTACCGTGTCGCCTTTCTTTATACGTAACTTTACGCTCATAATGTTTTCCTCCAATTAATTATAATACCTCGGGGGCAAGTGAAACAATCTTCATGTAATTGTCGCGCAATTCGCGTGCAACGGGTCCGAAAATACGGGTGCCCCGGATTTCGCCCTGGTTGTTCAAGAGGACGCATGCGTTGTCGTCAAAACGTATATAAGAACCGTCCGCACGGCGGATTTCCTTTTTTGTTCTGACAATGACAGCTTTCGATACGGTTTTTTTCTTGACGTCGGAACCGGGGATAGCCACTTTGACGCTCACCACAATTTTGTCGCCCACGGAAGCGTAACGCTTGCGGGTACCTCCAAGTACGCGGATACAAAGCACTTCTTTGGCTCCGCTGTTATCGGCTACTTGCAGCCTTGATTCTTGCTGTATCATCGTTACTTAACTTTTTCTATTATTTCGACTAATCGCCAGCATTTGTTTTTACTCAGCGGGCGGGTTTCCATAATACGAACAGTATCACCTTCGCTGCACTCGTTTTTCTCGTCGTGAGCCATGTACTTTGTCGTTTTATTAACAAACTTGCCGTAGATGGGGTGTTTAACCTTTCGCTTTTCGGCAACAACAATAGATTTGTCCATCCTGTTACTGATGACGACACCTATTCTTTCCTTTCTAAAATTCCTTTCCATTAGAATCTCCTTATTTTTGTCCGTTAATTTCTCGTCGTCTCAATTCCGTCAGCGTCCGTGCAATCCCCTTGCGCACCTTCCTGAGATTGGAAGTGTTTTCGGCAGGAGAAATAGCATGGTCCAGTTTCATCTTGACATACTCTGCTTTTTCCATCTGAACTCTGTCCTTTAAATCTTTGGTATTGAGTTCTCTAATTTCTGCTTTATTCATTTGCTTAAATCAATTATTCGGAATAATCTCTTCTGACGATGAACTTTGTAACGATGGGAAGTTTCTGCGCGCCCAGTCTAAGGGCTTCTTTAGCGACTTCCAACGGTACTCCGTCCGCTTCAAAGAGAATACGTCCCGGTGTTACCGGAGCTACAAAACCTTCGGGAGCTCCTTTACCTTTACCCATGCGCACTTCGGCGGGTTTCTTCGTAATCGGTTTATCCGGAAAGATACGAATCCAAATCTGGCCTTCGCGTTTCATGTAACGCACTATTGCCTGACGCGCAGCTTCCAGCTGATTTCCTGTAATCCAAGCATAATCTGTTGCTTTAATGGCAAAAGAGCCGAATGCAAGTTCATGACCTCTTTGAGCCATTCCTTTCATTTTTCCTTTCTGTTGCCTTCTGTACTTTGTCTTTTTGGGTTGTAACATTGTTTCTTCCTTTTACGAAATTATTACTGCTTTCTTGATTTTTTACGTTTGTCGCCGCCGCGATCCTTGTCTCTGTCGCGGCTGTCCCTGTCCCGATCTCTGTCACGGTCGCGGTCATGACCTCGTTCGCGGCCTCCACGGTCGCGGTCGCGGTCGCCGTATCCGCGGTGTTCGTTATGTGCTCCGAAATTGGGGTCCAGATCCTTTTTCCCATAAATCAAACCATTACAAATCCATACTTTTATACCCAGCAAACCCACTTTGGTCAGGGCTTCGCCCAGAGCATAGTCGATATTTGCGCGGAAAGTATGAAGGGGAATGCATCCGTCCTTGTAGGTCTCGGATCTTGCCATTTCGGCGCCGCCCAGACGACCTGAAATCTGGATTTTTATTCCCTCCGCTCCGACACGCATTGTCGAAGCAATAGCCATTTTTATGGCACGGCGGTAAGATATCCTGCCTTCCACCTGACGGGCGATATTATTAGCCACAATCACCGCATCAAGTTCGGGGCGTTTCACTTCAAAGATATTTATCTGGATATCCTTGTTCGTGATTTTCTTCAGTTCTTCCTTGAGCGCGTCCACTATTTCGCCGCCTCTTCCGATAATAATACCGGGGCGGGCGCTGTGAATAGTAACGGTAATCAACTTGAGTGTGCGCTCAATGATAATTTTGGATAAATTCGCCTTTGCCAAACGTGCATTCAAATATTCCCGAATTTTATGGTCTTCGACAATTTTGGTGGAGAAATCCTTTCCTCCGAACCAGTTGGAATCCCACCCACGGATAATTCCAAGTCTGTTACCTATCGGATTAACTTTTTGTCCCATATTTATTCTTCTGTTTTTTCGATTTTAGAATCCACTATTACGGTAACATGATTGGAACGTTTACGGATGCGACCGGCGCGACCTCGCGGGGCGGGGCGCATGCGTTTCAATGTTCTTCCCTGATTAACGAATATTTCTTTAACATAAAGATTTGCATCATCAACGTTCAAACCTTCGTTTTTGGCTTCCCAGTTGTTGATTGCCGATCTGAGCAATTTTTCCAGACGTCCGGAAGCCTCCTTCTTGCTGTATTTCAAAATATCCAGTGCGCGGTTTACTTCGACGCCGCGAATCACATCCGCCACTAAACGCATCTTTCTCGGAGACGTCGGGCAGTCATTTAACTTTGCTATGGCAGTTTCCTTTTTCTCCGATTTCAGCCGGTCTGCCATCATTTTTTTTCTTGCACCCATTATATATTACAGATATTTTCGGTGTTACACATTATTATTTTCTGTTTCCTGAATGTCCGCGGAAAGTACGTGTGGGAGCAAATTCGCCCAGTTTGTGACCTACCATGTTTTCAGTGATATAAACAGGGATAAATTTAATCCCGTTATGCACGGCAATTGTATGCCCCACGAAATCCGGAGAAATCATAGATGCGCGCGACCATGTTTTAACTAC
The DNA here is from genome assembly GCA_031273285.1 of Prevotellaceae bacterium. Lineage (GTDB taxonomy): Bacteria > Bacteroidota > Bacteroidia > Bacteroidales > UBA932 > JAIRLF01. Next base: position 7,748 of record JAISSE010000209.1, on the reverse strand, counting down.
ACTTTTTTTGCCGCCTTCGTTCATTGCCGTTACCTTTTTTTCCAATTTGGGTTCGATATATGGTCCCTTTTTCAGTGATCTACTCATACTTCAACATTTTAAGCGATTACTTTTTTCTTCTTTCCAAAATGAATTTCCTGGAATTTTTCTTCGGATCACGAGTTTTGTATCCTTTAGCCAGCAGGCCTTTCCTTGAACGGGGATGACCTCCCGAAGCGCGACCTTCGCCTCCTCCCATCGGATGGTCGACAGGGTTCATTGCTACGCCTCTCACTCGCGGTCTGCGCCCTATCCAGCGCTTGCGACCCGCTTTTCCATGGATTTCAAGACTGTGATCGGGATTGGACACCGAGCCGACAGTCGCCTTGCAGGAAACCAGCACCATACGTGTTTCGCCCGACGGCAGTTTCAGTACGGCGTATTTTCCTTCGCGAGCCAGCAGCTGAGCATAAGAGCCTGCACTGCGAGCCATTATGCCTCCCTGTCCCGGATGCAGTTCGATATTGTGCACAACCGTTCCCAACGGTATTTCGGACAAAAACAGTGTATTGCCGATTTCGGGCGCAATGCCGGAGCCTGAAACGATTTGCTGACCCACCTTCAGTCCGTTGGGTGCAACAATGTAACGCTTTTCGCCGTCGGTGTATGCCACTAAGGCTATCCGGGCGCTGCGGTTGGGATCGTATTCGATGGTCTTGACTGTTGCAGTCAGCCCGTCCTTGTCGCGTTTGAAATCAATTATGCGATATCTGCGCTTATGACCGCCGCCGATGTAGCGCATGGTCATTTTGCCTGTGTTATTGCGTCCTCCCGTCTTTTTCAGAGGAGCCAGCAGGCTTTTCTCCGGTGATGTGGCAGTAATATCGTCGAACGTCCCTATCACCTTGTTTCTTGTTCCGGGTGTAACCGGTTTAAATTTTCTTACTCCCATAGTTCTCAGATATTACTGTAAAAATCAATGTGTTCACCTTTCGCAACTGTGATGATGGCTTTCTTGAAATGGTTGGTACGACCTTTTAACAGACCGGCTTTGGTAAACCGGCTTTTACTTTTTCCTTTGTAATTCATCGTATTAACCGCTGTAACCGTCACCTTGTAGAACTCTTCAACCGCTTTCTTTATTTGCAGCTTGTCCGCTCTACGGTCAACAACAATACCGTAACGATTCAATTTTTCGCCTTGAAGCGTCATTTTTTCGGTAACTATCGGCTTAAATAATATTTCCATTTTTTATACTTTTTCCTGTTTAGAAACACCGAATAAACTGTGAATTTTGTCGATTGCGCCCTCCAAAAAGACTAAATTCGACGCATTAAGTATGTCGTAAGTAGTCAAATCCGAGGCAATTACCACCTTCGTCTTCGGTAAATTTCTGGACGACAAATATACGTTATTATTTGATTCGGCAAGCACCAGAAGCAATTTTTTATCGGAAATATTCAAATTACTGCTTATTTCCAAAAACTTTTTGGTCTTCGGCGCTTCAAACGAAAAATCTTCCACAACGATAATTGCATTGCCTTTTGCCTTGTCCGAAAGTGCGCTGCGGCGCGCTAACGATTTGATTTTTTTATTCAGCTTAAAGCTGTAGTCTCTGGGAACCGGTCCGAAAACACGGCCTCCGCCCACGAATATCGGCGATTTGATGCTTCCGTGACGTGCGCCGCCGGTGCCTTTTTGCCTGATAATCTTCTTCGTACTGTACGATACTTCGGCTCTTTGCTTTGCCTTGTGCGTGCCCTGGCGTTTGTTTGCCAGATACTGCTTCACGTCCAGATACATCACATGTTCGTTTGGTTCGATGCCAAACACCGAATCATCAAGAGTTATTTTCTTCGACGATTCGCTTCCGTCAATCTTATATAATGCTATTTCCATAATTCTTATCCTTCTATGATTAGATACGAGCCTTTTGCTCCCGGTATGGAACCTTTGACAAGCAACAGGTTATTTTCGGGAATAACTTTTAGCACTCTTAAATTAACGACTTTTACTCTTTCGCCACCCATGCGTCCTGCAAGTTTTTTACCTTTGAACACTCTGGACGGGTAAGATGACGCGCCCAATGAGCCGGGTGCGCGACCGCGGTTATGCTGACCGTGTGTTTGACCGCCTACGCCGCCAAAACCGTGCCGCCTGACCACTCCCTGGAATCCCTTTCCTTTGGATATTCCAACGACATCGACCCATTCGCCTTCGCTGAACAGATCCACAGTTACCGATTCTCCCAATGTCATTTCCTTGTTGAAATCGTTGGGAAACTCAACAACTTTCTTTTTCGGTGTCGTGCCTGCTTTCTTAAAATGGCACAACAGCGATTTGCTGGTGTTTTTTTCTTTCTTGTCGTCATAGGCAAGCTGAATTGCTTCATATCCATCCGTATCGATGGACTTGACTTGCGTGACTACACATGGTCCAGCTTCAATAACTGTGCACGGGATGTTTTTTCCGTCATCCCCAAACACAGAAGTCATTCCGACTTTTTTTCCAATAATTCCTGGCATGTTTTTTTAATTAATAATTTATCTTTTTTCTATAATTTTTACATTTTCTTTCGGTAGAATGTATTTCACTCTCCCGAATATACTGTTTTCCGGATGAAACGAATAATGAATTTTGCTCTTTCGCAGAATTTTACTCTTTCTTATTGTTTTGGATACCAATAATCGGCATCCGAGACAGTTGCATTCTTCTATTTTCTTCCGGCAGTCTTCTTCGATATATCTGTTACTTAATTCTTCCGGATTTTCAATATTTGATGCATATTTTTTTTCTTCTATCCAAATCCTGAATTTTTCTCCATTATCGTCGCGACAATCATACAAACCGATGAGTTTCCGGAGTTTATACTTGGTTTGATTTCTTTCGAGAGGATGCACTTTGAGAACCAAAATCGAAGTTTCGCTGTCGGAAATATCCTTTTCATCTTCATTTACAACAACCATATCTCCGCTTTTAACGCCGAACTTATCCATTGAATCTCCGTCCACTACGAAAAACTCGTATTGATCTTCTTTTATTTTTTCTCCGTCCATCACAAAATATTCTCCTTTCAACCAGACAACAGCCTCGGCATGTTTTTTTATACTGCCGGCGGAAGCTATTTTGTATTTCTTACCCAAACTTGCTTCCTTTTCTCTTATTTTAGAATTGATCTTTTTTGTCATAATCCACAGAAAAACAAACAAGATCAAAGAAATAATACAAAAAACAATCATTCCATACCTCCTGTCATATTCATTCCCGAATCTTGGTCTGCGATTTGTCGATTTTTAATCTCTTTCGTTTTATCACTCATGTATATAGAGAGCGCTTTTATATAACCCATTGCCAATACTACAATCAGAACGGAATATATGTTGTTCCATTTCATGCTTATTGCAACAGGCACAGTCAAAACACAAATTGTAACACACGTTAATATCGTAACAATAAATGCCTTGCTCAACAATTCGTCAATTGCATATAAAACCTGTATAATCAAATCGAAAAAGTACACTCCTGTGGCGAACAGTAAAGATTTTCCCATATTTTCAAAATCACACTGTTCGGAAAAGAAATGTTTTTCAAGTTCCAAAATCTGTGGAAATACGGAGCATGTTACTATCAACACCCACGCCAAAGCAAGTGCGCCTGCTTTCAAAATTATACCGGTTTTACCTTCTGCAATCATTCCTTACCTGTCACACTTTGATTTCTACTTCTACACCCGACGGCAATTCCAGTCGCATCAAAGCATCCACCGTTTTCGGAGTGGAGCTGTAAATATCGAGCAATCTCTTATAGTTGCTCAACTGGAACTGTTCGCGCGATTTTTTGTTTACAAACGTGGCGCGATTGACCGTAAAGATTTTTGTCCGGGTAGGAAGGGGAATTGGTCCGCTCACTACCGCTCCGGTGGCTTTAACCGTTCTTACAATTTTCTCTGCCGATTTATCAACCAGAGAATGATCGTATGATTTCAATTTGATTCTTATTTTCTGACTCATTTTAGTAGTTTTTTATTCATTTAAATTATTCTGTTTATGTCCGCTGGACTTTTCGATGATTTCTTTAGCCAAATTTGTCGGCACTTCCGCAAAATGCGAAAATTCCATTGTCGAAGTGGCTCGTCCCGACGATATTGTACGAAGCACGGTTACATATCCGAACTGCTCCGACAGCGGGACTTTTGCCTTCACCGAACGTGCATTGGCTTTCGATTCCATTCCCGTGATATGACCGCGACGCTTGTTGAGGTCGCCTATGACGTCTCCCATATTTTCTTCGGGGGTAACGACTTCCAGCGACATTATCGGCTCCATCAGTATCGGCTTAGCCTTGAGTGAGGCATGGCGAAACGCCGCGCGTGCGCATATCTCGAACGAGAGCTGATCCGAATCGACAGGATGGAAAGAACCGTCCTTCAGGATTACTTTCAGACTTTCAACAGGATATCCTGCCAAAGGACCGTTAGCCATCGCTTCCTTGAAACCTTTCTCCACAGCGGGGATAAATTCCTTCGGAATGTTTCCGCCTTTAACCTGATCGACAAATTGCAGACCCGTAACGCCTTCGTCGCTCGGACCTATTGATATGATGATATCGGCAAATTTACCGCGTCCGCCGGTTTGTTTCTTGAACACTTCGCGATGCTCTATCGTTCCGGTAAGCGCCTCCTTGTAATTAACCTGCGGCGCTCCCTGATTTATTTCGACGCCAAATTCGCGTTTCAGACGGTCAACAATAATTTCCAGGTGCAGTTCGCCCATGCCGCTGATGACCGTTTGTCCGTTCACTTCGTCGGTTTTAACGGTAAACGTGGGGTCTTCCTCCGACAGTTTGTTGAGAGCGATTCCCAGTTTGTCGAGGTCTTTCTGAGTTTTCGGTTCAATAGCCAGACCGATAACCGGTTCGGGAAAACTCATTGATTCCAGAGTGATGGGATATTTTTCGTCGCAAACGGTATCTCCCGTGCGCAGGTCTTTAAAACCGACGGCGGCACAAATATCTCCCGCTTCAACGAACTCAATGGGATTCTGTTTGTTGGAGTGCATCTGATACAGACGTGCAACTCTTTCTTTTTTATCCGAACGTGAATTGTAAGTATATGAACCGGCGTTGAGTTTGCCCGAATATGCGCGAATAAATGCCAGACGTCCCACATAAGGGTCGGTGGCGATTTTGAACACTAATCCGCAGAACGGCTCTTTTGCCGACGGTTCGCGTGTAACTTCTGCGGCATTATCGTCCAATCCCTGCACCGAACCTTTATCCAGAGGACTCGGCAGGAAACGGACAATGGCATCCAGCAGATATTGAACGCCTTTGTTCTTGAACGAAGACCCGCACATCATCGGCGTGATAGACATTCCGATAGTGGCTTTGCGTATCGTATCGACGATTTCGTCCTCCGTAATAGCTTCCGGATTATCGAAAAATTTCTCCAGTAAATCGTCGTTATATTCGGCGATGGATTCGATTAATTTTCCTCTCCATTCAGTAACTTCGTCAACCATGTCCGCCGGAACATCCTTAATAACAAAATTGTCGCGGACAGTCTTGTCATCGAAAAATATAACGGCTTTTCCGGTAATTAAATCCACAATACCTTCGAATTTTTCTTCGGAACCGATCGGTAATGCGATGGGGACGGGATTTGCGCCAAGTTTTTCGCGCATTTCGCTTATTACGTTAAAGTAATCGGCGCCCGTTCTGTCCATTTTATTTACGTATGCAATACGGGGTACCTTATATTTATCGGCTTGTCGCCAAACCGTTTCCGACTGCGGTTCCACCGCGCCGACGGCGCAGAATGTAGCAACCGCCCCGTCGAGCACCCGTAACGAGCGTTCCACTTCGACCGTAAAATCAACGTGTCCCGGAGTATCAATCAGGTTGATATGGTATGTTTCGCCTTCATACGCCCAAAAAGTCGTTGTGGCGGCGGAAGTAATGGTAATACCGCGTTCCTGTTCCTGCACCATCCAGTCCATTGTTGCCGCTCCGTCGTGTACTTCGCCCACACGGTGAGTTTTGCCCGTATAGAACAGAATACGTTCCGAAGTTGTAGTCTTCCCCGCATCAATGTGTGCCATGATGCCGATATTTCTCGTATAATTTAGATCTCTTGCCATTTTAATATCCTTTCCTCAGGTTTGGAATCATACCCTGAAATGTGCAAAAGCCTTGTTTGCATCGGCCATTTTGTGCATGTCTTCCTTGCGTTTGAAAGCGCCGCCTTCTTCGTTGAATGCCGATATTATTTCACCGCACAATTTTTCAGCCATCGACCGCCCCGAACGTTTACGGGAGTATAACAGCATGTTTTTGATGCTCAACGAAATTTTCCGTGAGGGTCTTACCTCTGTAGGCACCTGGAATGTCGCGCCGCCGATACGGCGACTTTTTACTTCCACTTGAGGAGTGATGTTCTCAAGCGCTTTCTTCCAAATGTCGAGAGGAGCCTTTTCAGAATTTTTCATCTTCTCGCCTACCATATCCAACGCATCGTAGAATATACGGTATGCAATACTCTTCTTTCCCCCGTACATCAAATTATTAACGAATTGTGTTACCAGCACGTCTCCGTATTTTGGGTCGGGAAGCAGAATCCTCTTTTTAGGCTTCGTTTTTCTCATTTCTCTAAAATGTTATTAATAATAAATTGTTTATTTCTTTTTAGTTGCAGCTGCCGCGCTTGCCTTCGGACGTTTTGTCCCGTAAAGCGAGCGACCCTGTTTGCGTCCTTCTACTCCCGAAGCATCCAATGCTCCGCGTACCAAATGGTAACGAACTCCCGGAAGGTCTTTAACACGCCCTCCGCGTACCAACACTATCGAGTGTTCCTGCAAATTATGCCCTTCGCCGGGAATATATGCATTCACTTCTTTAAGATTGGTTAACCTCACGCGGGCAACCTTTCTCATAGCCGAATTCGGCTTTTTGGGCGTAGTCGTGTACACGCGAACACAAACACCCCTTCTCTGCGGGCTGGCATCCAGTGCCGGTGCCTTGCTGCTCTTCTCCGATTTCTGACGTCCTTTTCTTACTAACTGTTGAATAGTTAACATAAATTGCTGTTATTCTTTATTTTAATACTAAATTAATTACACAAAACGACTTGCAAAGGTACAAATTATTTTTAAATCCAAACATTTTTTCAAAAAAAAATTATTTTTCGGGCAAAATTCGACGCAAATCAATTCGCTGATAACAGTGGAATAACGGCGAATGATACCTTATTATATATGTACGAACTTTATTCGATTTTTTTTTTGAAATTTTATGTTTCGAGTACGAAGTTCCCAAACATCGCCGCACCGCCCGAAAAAAGTATCGGCGTAAGCCTAATCCGGAGAGAGCGGGTGCTTTTTTATCCACGAATTTTCACGAATCTTATCCACGAATTACACTAATTGTTTCTAATTACACTAATTTTAAAAAATCCTTCGGATTTTTTTGCTTCGCGCGTTAGCCGTTATTCGCAATTACAAATCGTGAGGCACAAGCAATCCCAAAACAGGAAAAAGATTGCCGAAATATTGAATATTCCGACAAAAATTACATCAGTTTCGGGAATAAGATTCTAATGGACATTTTACGATTAATCGCCTTTTAAGTCATCCTCTTGCGGCTGGCTGTGTTTTATTCGTGCAACTTGCGGATTCACAATTTTATCCAGAAAATATTCATGTATCCTTGTATCGCCCGTTAATTCCGGATGAAATGCGGCAGCAAGGAAATTATCCTGCTCGGCAAAGAGTATT
>JAISSE010000201.1 GCA_031273285.1 Prevotellaceae bacterium | reverse complement strand
TTGAAGGACTGGAACGATTCGGACGTGTTTTCGGAAAATGAGCGGATAAAAGAAACGGGAAGGAAGACGACAGGCATATTTGTCGCTTATTTCCTGATATACATAGTTTGGGGTTCTACCTATTATTATGTAGGCGTGGCTTTGGAAGGATTTCCTCCTTTTCTGCTCGGCGCGTTCCGTTTTACCGCTGCGGGAATGATATTGCTGGGATGGTGCTGTTTGAGAGGCGAATCCGTATTTAAAAACAAACTGATCGGAAAATCTGCCGTCAGCGGTATAGTTCTGCTTTTCATCGACATGGCAGTTGTGATGTCCGCACAGCAATATCTGAGCAGCAGTCTCGTTGCCGTAATTGCCTCTTCAACTGCCATTTGGATTATGTCGCTTGACATGCCGATGTGGAAAAAAAATTTCCGCAGCCCCGCAACCGTAACGGGTATCATTATCGGTTTTCTGGGGGTAATAATGCTGTATGTCGAGCAGTTGAATGCAGAGAATAAGGCAAATGTACACACGGAGTATGGTGTTCTCATTCTTGTTTTCGGTTCCGTATCGTGGGCTTTAGGCACTTTGTATGCAAAATACCGTTCGTCGGGCGAAGAAAATGTAAATGCTTTCGCCGGTTCGGCATGGCAGATGTTATTTGCCGGCGCCATGTTCTGGATTTGCTCTTCCGTCAATGGCGATGTAAATAATACCGATTTTGCCGAAATTCCTGATTCTTCATGGCTTTCACTTGCCTACCTGATAGTATTCGGTTCCATATTGACTTATTCGGCTTATATATGGTTGCTGAAAATCCGTCCTGCGGCGGAAGTCGGCACTCATGCCTATGTTAATCCGCTGGTTGCGGTCTGCATCGGGACAACACTGGGTAAGGAAACCGTAACATTCGTTCAACTTGCCGGACTGGCGGTCATTCTGCTTAGCGTAATGCTGATAAATAAAAGAATAAAATAAAAAGACTATCTTTGCAGAATGAAAAGTAGAACAGTATTATTGATTTCAGTGATTTGTCTCTTTCTGAGGCATGTTTCACTGTGCGCACAGGATGAGTTGATTATCTATTCGCCTGATTACTTGAAGGCGAACGATACGGTGTGGGTGTTGAAACCGTCTCATTTCGAGGCAACGCGAAAATATCCGGTAGTGTTCATGCTGCACGGGCATGGCGGCAATTTCCGAAATTACCTGAATAACAGTCATTATCAGGATATAGCCGACCGTTATGGTTTCATATTGGTTACGCCCGACGGTTTCAGGGACTGCTGGTATATCGACGCTCCCAATCCGGATGAAAAGCAGTTTGAATCGTTCTTTTTCAAAGAGTTGCTGCCCGAACTGGAACGCCGTTATCCTATTGATGCAAACAATCGCTTCATCACGGGCATCAGCATGGGTGGACATGGCGCGATGTGGCTGTTTTTGCGGCATCCCGACTGTTTTCGTAGCGCCGGCAGTTGCAGCGGCGTGCTGGAATTGCGCTTTTCCGGCAACAGAGACGGTTCTTTGGCACGAATACTGGGCGATTATGCCGACGGAGCAAATGTGCATTTCCGTGATTTCTCGTGCATTCACCACCTGGAAAACATTGCGGGAAAAGACAAGTACATCTATTTTGACTGCGGGACGGAAGACTATCTCTACGAATCTGCCGGATTGTTCCGTGCACGGTGTGATGCATTGAAAATCAAAGCATGTTCAATATTTTCACCCGGAAAACACCAAAGCAGCTATTTTGACGACGCTTTTCGTGCACATTTTGACTTCTTTGCCAAACAGGTAATAAAATCCGTTAAGGAGTAAGCGGCATACCGTCAATGAATATGTCCATTTTATCGGGCATTTTTCGATAAAATATCTTCCACCTGTTCCACCGTGAAATTTGTTATGGCTGCTATTTCCTCAACACTCAGACCTATTCGATAAGCGGAAATAACAACGTCTGTTTTACCTTTTTTTATACCTCTTTTCTCGCCTCTTTTTTCGCCTATTTCCTCGGCATAATCTACTGCAAGGACAACATCGTCATATTCCATGATACTTTTGTTATATGCTTCCATTTTATCGGGCATTTTTCGATAAAATATCTGCCACCTGTTCCACCGTGAAATTTGTTATGGCTGCTATTTCCTCAACACTCAGACCTATTCGATAAGCGGACATAACAACGTCTGTTTTAGCTTGTTGCAAGCCGATTTTTATACCTCTTTCCTCGCCTTTTTTTTCACCTCTTTTTTCGCCTCTTTCCTCGGCATAGTCTACTGCAAGGACAACATCGTCATATTCCATGATACTTTTGTTATATGCTTCCATTTCTTCGGGTTTTAAATTATTTAATTTTGCTTCTTCGTATAATAGTTTAAAAATTTCTTCCTGAAACTGTTCGGGACACTGATGCAGGTATTCCATGTTTTTCAGAGAATACAACCATTTATCCATCAGGGTTTCCAATTCTGTTTCCGTTTTCTTGAATTTCGGCAATTCTATAATCTTGAATTTCAGTTTATCCGTAAAAACAAGTCCCGACTTTTTTCTTATTAATTCAATTTCCTCTACGACAATATCTTTAGCCGATTTTTCCTTAAATAATGTGAAATTCAGGATAGCTATAAAATAAACTTTATTCAGGGCATAATTCCATGGTTTTGATTCTGTTCCACCGGTTTTATTTTCCGCCTTCATTTTGCCTTTGGGAGCCTGTTCCCGTATCGGATAAGTTGCATAAAACAGCGCCCTGTCCGAAAAATTTTTTTGGCTGGCTTTCTGCATCTCCACAATAAACTGTTCTCCCTTTTTGTTCCGACAATAAAGGTCATAGACTACTTTTCGGTCTTCTTCCCTGTCTCCGAGCCGTTCCTGCGGTATATACTCGATATCCGTGATATTTTCGGATAAGGCGGCACCCAGAAAAGCCATCATCCTTTCCCTGTTTCCGAATACTTTCTTAAATCCGAAATCTGTTTTCGGATTGATAAAAACCGGAAAAGTCAATCCTTTCTCCTTTTCTTTTTTATTTTTGTCTTTACTCATATCCAAAAAAATTATGCCGTAAAGTTACATATTTTTTTCAAACTTTG
>JAISSE010000200.1 GCA_031273285.1 Prevotellaceae bacterium | reverse complement strand
ACGTATTTTTTTGTTCTATTATGAGGGTTTTAGAGAAATGACCGTAGGCAAGACTCTATGGGCTATCATTTTGATTAAGCTGGTGATAATGTTTCTCGTGTTGAAACTGTTTTTCTTTCCCGACTTTCTCAAAACTAATTTTGAGAGTAAGGATGAGCGTATTGAATATGTCATTAAGGAATTGACAACTCCTGCAGAATATTAACTTTAGTAACTTTATATAACCGTATAGTATATGCATGATAATCTGTTTTTAAGCTCAGTAGTGGAATGGTCGAGGCTTCAGTTTGCCCTGACCGCTATATTTCACTGGCTTTTTGTACCGCTCACGCTCGGTCTTTCGTTTATGATTGCCATTATGGAAACCATATACGTGAAAACCGGCAATGAGTTCTGGAAAAAAACCGTGAAATTTTGGATGACCGTTTTCGGAATAAATTTCGCTGTCGGAGTCGCGACAGGACTTATTCTGGAATTTGAGTTTGGAACCAACTGGTCCAATTACTCCTGGTTTGTCGGCGATATCTTCGGAGCGCCTCTGGCAATCGAAGGTATTCTTGCTTTCTTCATGGAAAGCACGTTCATTGCCGTAATGTTTTTCGGCTGGAACAAGGTAGGGCGCAAAACCCACCTGACAGCCTCGTGGTTAACTGCTTTCGGAGCAAATCTTTCCGCCTTGTGGATACTCGTGGCGAACGGATGGATGCAAAATCCCGTAGGCATGGAGTTCAATCCCGATACGGCAAGAAACGAGATGAATAGTTTTTGGGAAGTATTGTTCAATCCCACAGCTATCAACAAGTTTTTCCATACGATTACGTCGGGATATGTTCTGGCAGCAATCGTGGTAATCGGCATAAGCGCCTGGTTTATACTGAAAGGCAGGGAAAAACTGTTTGCAAACAAAAGTATCCTTGTGGCATCCGTTTTCGGGTTGCTCAGTTCTGCCGTGCTGATTTTCACCGGAGACTCTTCCGCGCATAATGTCGCGCATACTCAGCCGATGAAACTTGCCGCAATGGAAGGCTTGTACAAAGGTTCGGAAGGCGCCGGATTCAGCATGTTCGGAATCCCGACTCCCGGTAAAAAATACGGAGACGGCAAGGACGAGTATGTGTTTAACCTCGAATTTCCCAAACTGCTTTCGTTTCTGGGATACAGGAATTTCAACGCCTTTGTTCCCGGAATCGACGACCTGATAAAGGGAGGATTCAAAAAGGAAGACGGTTCCACGGCAATTTCCGCCGAAGAAAAAATCCGCAGGGGAAGAGCGGCAATTGAAGCCTATCAGGAATATAACAAAGCGAAAAAGGAAGGAAACGATGTCGTTGCGGCGGATGCGAAAGCCCGTCTCGAGAAAAATTTCAAGTATTACGGGTACGGCTATTTCAACGACCCTTCGAGTATTATCCCCAATGTGCCATTGTGTTACTACAGTTTCAGGATAATGGTATGGCTGGGATTCCTGTTTGTTTTCATTTTTGTCATATCCCTGTGGGTCGTTCTTAAAAGAGACGGCAATTTCGGCAAATGGATACTGTATCTGTCGATATGGTCTGTTCCGCTGGTATATATCGCATCACAGGCAGGATGGATTGTCGCCGAAATGGGTCGCCAGCCGTGGACAATCCAGGATTTGCTTCCGACAGTTGCGGCGGTTTCGCGCATTGACGCGAGTTCGGTGATGATAACGTTCTTTTTGTTTTTCATTTTGTTCACAATACTGCTTGTTGCGGAACTCAGGATTCTTTTCGCGCAAATCAGGAAAGGACCGAAAATTTCAAATGAATCAGTATAATAATCTAATTTAATAAATATAATTATGGATACAACATATATTTTTCTTCAGCAGTATTGGTGGTTTTTAGTCTCGCTTCTGGGCGCCCTGCTGGTATTTTTGATGTTTGTACAGGGAGGTCAGACACTTATATATACCTTAGGAAAGACGGAAGACGAAAGAACGCTGATTATAAATTGCCTCGGACACAAGTGGGAATTTACGTTCACAACACTGGTAACATTCGGCGGAGCGTTTTTTGCGTCTTTTCCGCTGTTTTATTCCACAAGTTTCGGCGGCGCCTACTGGGTCTGGATGGCTATTCTCCTGTTTTTTGTCCTTCAGGCTGTTTCGTATGAATTTCGTTCCAAAGTGAATAACTTGCTGGGTAAAAAAACATACGAATGGTTTCTTATCCTGAACGGACTGTTCGGAACGGTACTTGTGGGAACAGCCGTCGGAACGTTTTTCACAGGCTCGCTGTTTTCGGTTGATCAAGCCAAAATTGCGAATATAGGCGGAAACATGACAATCTCGCAGTGGGAAGGACCCGCCTACGGGCTTGAAGCAGTGCTTAATCCCATCAATGTGGCTTTGGGACTGGCGGTATTTTTCCTTGCACGGATTTTAGGGACACTATACATAATGAACAGTATCGACAATGATAAAATACTGGCGCGTTCCAAAAAACAGCTGTTATACAACACCATACCGTTTCTTGTGTGCTTCCTGTTCTTTGTCGTGTGCATTTTCCTGAAAGAGGGCTTTGCCGTCAACGAAGCCGGAGTAGTGTACAAGGAAGCGTACAAATATCTGTTCAACTTTCTGCAAATGCCTGCAGTAGCGGCGATTTTCCTTCTGGGAGTCGTTGGCGTTCTCTGGGGAATCGGTCTGTCGCTGTTTTCCAAAACCGTCTATACCAAAGGCATCTGGTTCGCGGGTGCGGGTACGGTATTTACGGTTCTTGCCCTGCTGCTGAATGCCGGCTGGAATAATACCGCTTATTATCCGTCGTTATACGGCGACTTGCAGAGTTCGCTGACCATCTACAACAGTTCGTCCAGCAAGTTCACGCTGACCGCGATGAGCATAGTGTCGCTGTTTATCCCGTTTGTTTTGGCTTACATAGTTTACATGTGGAGGCTGATTAACAAAAAGAAGATGGTTTTGAACGATATACAAACCGAATCGCATATTTATTAATTTTAAACAAAACAGATATGAAGTATTTACCCCAAATATTGATATTTGTCTCATGGCCTCTGTTCATATATCTGTGTTATAAGGTATGTGCATGGGCAGTAGATAAATTCGAGCAGAAATACGAAGAATAACTTTTGATTTTTATATATAAGGTTAATTTTTTATTCACGGCAACCGGAGAAGGCTTATTGCCTCTTTCCGGTTGTTTTTTATTGTCGGTCGAACCCCGCAACTGTAAAATTACGTTCGAAGTTCGTTTTTGTATCTGCGAAACGTATGTTCGATGTAGTCAATCACACGAATTTTTAAAAATCCGAAGGATTTTTTGCTTCCCACTATTCGTTATGCACTATTCGTTATTCACTGTCCACTAACTGTGCGTTTCAAGTCGCGAATATTCAGTTTGAGACATATTTTTTTCCATTTCATCAGAATAATATCGCGCGCATCAAAATTTGATGTATATTTGCACCGTAAAATGATTCTAAATATTAATTAAAAAAAAGTTCATTATGAAGACAAAAGTAGTTCTATTATTCTTAGTGTGTTTGATTTCCGGCGTTATTTACGCGCAGGACGGTCAAAGGAGACAGGGACAGGGACAGGGACAACGCCAGACAACCGAAGAAAGGGTTAAGGCGCAGACCGACCGGATGAAAAAAGATTTTGAATTGACCGACGTACAGTATGACTCGGTTCAAAAGATAAATCTT
>JAISSE010000170.1 GCA_031273285.1 Prevotellaceae bacterium | reverse complement strand
TCGATGATTTGAACACTGACAATGCCGCTTGGATTCTTCTTTTTGCGTACAAACATGCTGCAAATATAACCTTTTTTGAGGCTGGGACACCCATTTTGGTGTCCCAGAAATTGTTATATATTGAATATCAACGTGTTGCGAAATGGCGTTTTTGAAAGTGTCGAAGTCAGGAATAATAAAAACCGATTTGCAGCAATGGTACACAAAAGCTGTACAGGTCGGAGAATTTAAGAGTGTTGTAAAGATGATACGAAAGCACGAAACGGAAATAATCAACTATTTCAAGCACGGTTTGACTAATGCCAAAGCCGAAAATTTGAACGGCAAATTACAGCGATTTGTTTCCGCTAACTACGGACTGAAGGACAAAGATTTTTTCCTCTATCGTACTGCCGGATATTTTTCATAGCACCTCAAAATAAGATTTAGCCTTTTTTTGCAAATTTTTTTTATCCTCTTTTTTCATCCACGAATTTCACGAATGGCACAAATTTTTTTTAATTTTTATCTAATTTCACGAATTAAAAAATCCTTCGGATTTTTTTCCAATCTGCGCATGATTGCAAATCATTTAATCATGGTTCAGACATTATTCACTGTTCACTGTTCGTTATTCACTGTTCGTTATTCATTATTCACTGTTCACTGTTCGTTATTCACTGTATTTGTCCTTTGACTGCGTCGAACCACGTTTCGTGGATAAAAGATATCCTTGGACTATAACCCCTTCATCGGCACGACAGGCTCGTTTTTCTCAAAGTCGAACAGAGAAAGAATTTTCAGATTCAGCAGTTCTATTTTATAATCGATCAGAGCCTGTGTGTACGCCATTTTTTTGCTTGACAGCTGTGTCTGGAACTGGTTGATGTCCATTCCCGTAATATCGCCCTCGCGGTATCGCGTCAGGTTCAGGTCGTAGGTGAGCTGGGCGTTTCGGACGCTTTGCTCCGCTATGGATATTTGTGTTCGAAGATTTTCGAGACTGCGCCATACCTGACGGATATCCAGTTCGATACCCGTTTTATCCTCGTCCTTGTTAATATTATAAACTTCCCGCGACATTTTCTGCGCCCTGATGCGCGCTTTCTTTTCGCCCCAGTCGAAAATCGGAATAGCAAATGTGATGGCAACTCTCGGATTTTGTGTAGGATTATCGTATATCCTGCCGAAATTGCTGTTATCGCCGATCAGTCCGAGCGAAAGCGATATATCGCCTCTGAACTCGTTCAGCGCTTTTACTCTTGTCAGTTCGAAATCAAGCTCTTCGCCTTCTATTTCACGCTGCCGCAGTCTCAGTCTCGTATTCAGTCCGTAGTCGATGGCTTTTTCCAGATCGATATCAACGGGAGTGATATTCACTTCGGCAACAGCGTCCAGCTCCTGTCCGAGCGGCAATCCCAGAGTCCGTTTCAGCAAATCCTTGGCATTCTCCAGCCTCACTATGCTCGCTTCCACCGACGAGCGGGCGGTAGCAAGGTTCAGTTCTGCCTGAAAAAGCTCATCTTTAGCCGCCAAATCCGCTTCCACCTTGTCTTTGATAAGCTCATAGCTTTTCTGCACGTTTTCAAGCTCTTCTCTGCTTATTGTCAAATTGCTCTGCGCCATATATACCGAATAGAACTGGCTTGTTATCTGCCGTTCCGTATCCAGACGCTGTATGGCATAGCTGATATTGGCGTTTTCGAGATTCAGCTCCAGCTGATTCAGCTCCATTTTGCGCCTGTTGTAGGTGAAGATGGGCTGCGAAATCTGCAGGTTGAGATTGTTGGTGAAAGCATCATTATTGTTTGTAACCCCGTTGACATCGGAGTTATTGGTCTGCCATCCGAACCGGTTTACCAGAGACACAACCCCGTCGGTACGCAAAATAGGCTGCGATACCTGAAACACGCCGCTTGTAGTGAAATTTTCGTTGGTGTACCACTGCGACAAACGGTTGTCGAACTGTCTGTTCCTGTTGTAACTTACGGGCGACAAATCGAGCGAAAACCGGGATTTCAGCGCCGCCTGCTGCGCGATAAGCATTTGTTTGTATCTTTCAAGATTAAGGATGGAACTGCGCAAAGCCGGACTGTTTTCCTGTGCAATATCCATCGCTTTTTCTATCGTCAGCGTTAATTGTCCCCGCGCTGCAGCCGTTACAAACAGACTGACAATCATGGTGAGCAATATTTTTTTCATAACTAAAACAATTTTCCTCATATTTTTATTAAATCAATTGAAAACAACATTTTTATTCCTGTCTTTTTACTATTTTAACCGCATCGGCAGTAACATAATTCAATTTACATTCGTTCGACAGCGTAACTTTTACCGTGTCGGAAGCAAAATAATAGACCCCCATTTGCTCCCAGCCTTCGTTTGCCCTGATTATACGGATGTACGCATCCTCGATATCCTCGCCGTATGCCACTTTGAACCTGTATTCGGCGTCGTTGTACGTGTTGCGATTGTTTTTAATGTAATCATCCTTGGAAACATAGTAATACAATTCGTAATGACCGGGCGAGGGAACGGGGATTTTCCATGTTGCCGTCTGACTGCCTCCCCTGCTTCGCACACTTTTGACAACATATGCCGAACGTATGTATTTGCCGTAGTATCCGGTATTTGTGGTAGCCGTCCATTGCCGGGGCGCCCACCACCACGAGAAACCCGAATATTTGAACTTCGTGTCATCCGCATTGTCCAGCAGTTTGGGCAACAGACCAATCACCTGTTTTTTCGACAGTGAGAACAGCGTCGAATCTTCATTGTCCACAATGACCTCTTCCAAAACGTTTTCGACAAAATCTTCGGGCATGATAATGTCCTCCTCCTGTTCCCGCAACCTCCTGTTTTCGCGTTTAATCGCGGTATTTACCGGCTGACGGATAATATTCGGAAGATTTCCCGAAATCAGAGTGTTGAGGGTTATATTGTTGGGCGTGTTGTCCCAGACGGATACAAGCTGCATGCTCCGGTGTGCGGGTATCATGATTTTGCGGTCGGCTCGCGGGTCGTATTCCCGTCCTCTCGCGATATTCAGGTTCATCTGTATAATCCCGTCATAGTCGGAATTGTTGCTTATCGGTACTTTCAGAACGAAAAACTCCTGTCCTCTGTCGTTTACATTGATTAGCTCCGTTGTCCCGACACTGTAGACAGGCAGTTTGACGGGGTCGTTCCACGACTTCATGCTCGCAAGAATATCCGTTTCACTCATTTTGCCCAGCGTATCCAGGATGCTCTCCAGCTGCACGTTCCTGAAAGTGTATCCGTTTAACACCGAATACAGGGAATCGCGGAAAGCTCTGACTCCCATGTTCAGTTCGGCGGGAGCAAACAGTTGAGACGCTTTCAGTCCGACAATATTGTTCATTAATTTCCGGTGTTCCGCATCCGCAAGCAGGTCCTTGAAAGTTTTTTGTTCCAGCAGGATATTTGCCTTTTCCGAGCTGCTGATACCGTTCGTCTGCCGTTCCCGGTCGGGACCTTCCCAATTGTTCTGCATGTACAGCTCTATCAAACGGTTGGCGATAGACCAGTCGGGCGAAAACACATTGTAGCGGAAATTATAGAACTGCGGAAAGATGAAATACCTGTTTGCCTCCGGAGTTATATTGTAGGAACCTCTGTCGGAAGACCCGCTGTAATTGCCGGCAGCATT
>JAISSE010000128.1 GCA_031273285.1 Prevotellaceae bacterium | reverse complement strand
ATCTCTTTCGGGACAGCTATGATTTTCTGTAAATCCTGTAAAATAATTTTTTGTTCCGGACAGATGACAAATTGTTTTGGGCAGATGATTTTTCACGATTCCTGTAAATCCTGCAAATCCTGTAAATCCTGTAAAATATTTTTTTTTCGAGAAACGATTGTTTTATAAAAAATATGTAACTTTGCACGCAAAATATTTACTAATAATTTTTAAAAATATGGCAGTAAGAACGTATGCTCAAAGAATCAGTGATACCGAAGTAATGGTAAAAGGTATCCGCAACAATCAGGAAGTGTTGGCGAAACGTCAGATCGACACGGTTTTTGCCGACACCCTGCAAACCTGTATCGACAGGGCTATTGCCCTGAACAATGAACAGGAAGCGCTCAAAGCCCGGCTCAAGGAAAAAACCGAACAGCTTGACGCCGCAATGGAGGCTTTGACGGCAAAAGCCGGTGAAGCGCGTAAAATCATCAAATTGGACGTGCCGCAATCGTTGTGGCGCGAGTTTGGAATCAACGACAAGCGCTGACTGTGCAGCACGAAGTCGTGTTTCCGTAACACACCGGGCGAAATTAAAAAGTCGCCGATGACATTAATCCCGCTCTTGCCGGCGATGCCGCCGGTAAGAGGGATTATGTCGAAAAACAGCGGGAATATTATTGATGTCGTACAAATGTGGCTTCAACCCCAAGTCGGACAAGCCGAAACCAAAAAGGGGAGTACGACAAAGAACAACAGTCTTAAAATTGAATATTCCGGCAAAATTTACACCAATTCCGGAAATAAGATACTGACAGAGTATTGAACCTGTCGGGATTTGCAGTGTCGGCGGATGGAAAACCCCGGCAGGGGTTTAATGTTGATAACCCCGTACAAGCGAGCCGCAGGCGAAGCGCAGTGCGGGGTATGCCGTCCTCTCGTCTCTCAACCCCGAAGCGGGTTGAACATCGAAACGGATTGATTCAACCCCCCCTGTCGGGGTTGAGAGAGTGTGGGTATCGCTGCCCCCCAATCGCTACGCTTCATTGGGGGTTATTTATCTTGAAGACCTTCGGTCTTACGGTTCTTCGCCGTATCCCCTAGCCGGACAAGCCGAAACCAAAAAGGGAAGTACGACAAAGAACAACAGTCTTAAAATTGAATATTCCGGCAAAATTTACACCAATTCCGGAAATAAGATACTAACGAGGCTGTCTCATCGACGACTGCACCAAAAACGGAACCGGAAAATTTGGCGAAGAATTAATGCTGTCATATGCCTGACTTGCGGGTTTTCGATGCCGGCGAACAAAATTGTTTGTTCATATCGAAAACTTTTGTACTTTTGCGGCGAATAAAATTAAAATAGTATGGTCTTAAAATCTTTATTAAACCGGATTATTGATGAACAGCGAACTGCGCTGTCCGAAAAACCGACGGGCATTGAGCGCGAAATGCTTGCCGTGTTGCCGGAATTGGGAAGTTTGTCACTGATTGTGTCCGGTATCCGGCGTTGCGGCAAAAGTACACTCATTGCGCAATGGCTTCAAAAAAAATATCCCGATGCGCTGTTTCTGAATTTTGAAGACACGAAACTGTACGATTTCGAGCCAAACGACTTTTCCCGTTTGAGCGAAATTATCGCCGAAAGGAAAATAAAAACTCTGTTTCTCGATGAAATTCAGATAATCGACGGATGGGAAAGATATGTGAGGCAAAAACTGGACGAAGGTTTTCAGGTGGCGATAACCGGTTCGAATGCTTCGCTGCTGAGCCGCGAATTAGGCACTAAACTGACGGGACGGCATATTACAAAAGAACTTTTTCCGTTCGGTTTTGCGGAATTTTGCCGCTTTAAAAATCTGGAAATTTCAGCCGATTCGTCTCAAACATATCTGCAAACCGGCGGTTTTCCCGAATATTTGAAAGATGATAACGCCGAAGTTTTAACCGGTTTGTTCAATGATATTCTACTGCGCGATATAATTGTCCGCTACAACATTCGCGATTCGCGGCTGATACAGCGCCTGGCGGCATATTTGATTGCCAATGTGGGAAATCTTGTGACGGGTAACAAATTAAAAGCATATTTTGATATTAAGTCCACTTCAACAATCATGGAATATTTATCGCATCTGGAATTGTCGTATCTGTTTTTTACTGTTCCGAAATTCAGTTATTCCATAAAAAAACAGATAATTAATCCTCGAAAACTGTATGCGATAGATAACGGAATGGTTACAAAAAATTCCGTTACATTTTCGGAAAATTCGGGACGTCTTTTCGAAAACATGGTTTTCCTGTATTACCGGCGCAGGTTTAAGGAAATTTGCTATTTTGCCGAAAAAGGCGAATGTGATTTTATCGTTTCCGACAAAAATACGGTAATTGAAGCAATTCAAGCATGTTACGAACTAACGCCCGACAATCTTGAACGCGAAATTAACGGACTTGTGGAAGCTCTGAATTATTTTGACATGAAAGAAGGAAAAATTATCACAATGAATCAAAAAGATAACTTCACAGTGGATAATAAAACCATTACGGCAATTCCCTTTTTCGAACTGGAACATAAAAAAGGAACGACGGATTAAGGCATAAAAAATAAAGGGATGAAAAATAAATAATAGAGATTATGTCAATTTAATTACAGGTAAGAAATCTCATTTTATAATCATCTTATTTTCAAATGGTAAAAACAAATTAACGTAAAGTCTAATGTATAACGGTTTTGATGTCGAAGACATCATATGTTTATAGAAAAACGATGTTGTGTTTCAATTCGACCCC
>JAISSE010000088.1 GCA_031273285.1 Prevotellaceae bacterium | reverse complement strand
ACTCAGGGAACTGTTTTGTTCCGGCATTAAGTTTATCTCTGTGATTCTGTATTTTTTTGCAGGGTCTAAACCATGCAGTTTCACGGGAAAAACTTTTTCCGCATAGCGAGGATTGATATCAAACGCGAACAGAACAGCTTTATTTTTCGATTCGTCCACATACATCAGCGAAGTATGATTTCCGTCGTATGGCGAAACCAGACGGTACAAATCGCCGTCGAGAATCACTTTTTTCAGTCGGTTATAATTGGTTACAGCCCGACGACAGTACTCTTTTTCCCTGTTGTTCATCTCGCTGAAGCGGATATCGAATCCCAGTTTGCACATCATGGCGACATCCGTACGAAATTTAATGCCGGTGTTTCCGTTCCAGCTTGTTACATGCGCACACATCGATTTTGAAGGGAAAATCTGTGAAAATCCCCACTGAATATACAGTCGTTCAATCGGGTCGGTGTTATCGCTGGGCCAAAATTCCGTGAAATATTTCAGCGCTTCATAATCGCATCTCCCGCCGCCGCCGGAGCAAAGCATCATCGGCAAATCGGGATATTTGTCCTTAACTCTTTGGAATACATTATATATCCCGTGCACATGGTCGATATACAATTGATTTTGTTTATTTTTCAGATAAGGAGAATAGATATTTGTTATGGGGCTGTTGCAATCCCATTTGAAAAATGCGATATCGGGGTTTTCTTTCATGATTTTATCGACCACTCCAAATACAAAATCCTGAACTTTAGGATTGCTCATGTCCAGAACCAATTGATTTCTAAAATAATAAGTTTCCCTGTTCGGTTGTGTTATCACCCAGTCGGGATGTTTTTCGAACAGTTCGCTTGCCGGATTTACCATTTCCGGTTCAATCCATATCCCGAATTTCACACCCGTCTCTTTTGCCGTTTTTACTAAATAGGGTATTCCGTTAGGCAGCTTACTTTCAGTTGTTTCCCAGTCGCCAAGACCCGCCTTGTCGTTTGCCCGCGGATATTTGTTTCCAAACCATCCGTCGTCAAGCAGAAACATGTCGACACCCAAATCCTTTGCATCCTTCATCAGGTTTGCCAATTTTTCTTCGTCAAAATTGAAATACGTGGCTTCCCAGTTATTCAGAAGGGTCAAACGGTCTCCATGTCCGTCTTTCAGCTGATAGTTCCGCGCCCATGAATGTAAATCCCTGCTTGCCTGTCCCGTACCATTGCTGCTAAGAGTAAAAATAAATTCGGGAGTTCGGAAAACGGTTTTGGGTTCCAGTTCGTAGTTGGAAGCGTAAGGGTTTATTCCCGAAATAACACGCAAATCGCCCAGATTATCAACCTCGAAGGTGAATCTGAAATTTCCCGTCCAGGCAATAGTTCCCACAAGCGCCTGTCCTTCATTTTCTTTCACGGGCGCGCCCAGACCCAGCTGGAAAAAAGGAGCGACAAACATCGCCGCTCTTGAACCTAACTTAGTGTCTATAATCTTTTTACCGTAAGCCAGTTCCTGCGACTGCGCATTTACTTCTTTCGCCCAGTCGCCGCTAAATTCGGTAAGAAAATATTTGGAATCACTGAAATAGAGCAGTGAAGAAGCGTAATGACTTATCTTTACCGGTTTTTTTTCGGAATGAAATATCTCGCTTCTGCTTTTTATGATGTTTTCTTTGGCAAAAGTCTCGAAAATGAGCTTGACTTCAACCGGATAGACCTCATCTCTCAGATTGACGGTTGTTTGCGTAACATTATAGTCTTTTTTCACTACCACATGCGAGACATATTTCAGGTATGTGGTCAGATTGCCGTCGTTGTGTTCGACAGCCAGAGCCGGTTCAAAATAATCTTCGGTGCCGGAACAGAGATATGCCTCGTGTCTGTTGGATACCGCTCTGTTATAGATATTTTCGGGTAAATTTTTATACTCGGAATCGTCCAGAAGCTTTTCGCCCAAATATATCTGATATAGCCTTCCCGTATTATCGTTCACCTTGTATATGAGGTCTGTACGGTCGGTTGAAATACGTATGAATGTCTGTGCATTCACATTTGTTGCGCAATAACTCAATGACATGGCAAGTAAAATTGATAATGTTCTCATTCTTAATATTTTTAATAGTTGTTACAATTAACGAAAATTGACATCCCTGTTTAAAATCGAATACAAATTTACGTAAAAATATGATATGTTTGCACTATTGTCCGAAAAAAATATTTTTCCGTTTATATTTTAGTGATAAATAGATATATATAAAATTAATCGGCAGACAGTTTCCAAGTCGATAAAAACGCATTGCGACTGTTGTAAAAATATAAAAAACCATAATTTCAGCCAAATAGCTTCTGTTAAAGCAACAGGACGGTCGGATGGCTGATGCGACGAAATTTTTCAATAATTTAAAGAAAAAGAAGAAAAATTGCCGGATTAAAACATGTTTTGAATCTGAGGAAATGGAAATAATCGAATATTTGCTGACTTTCGCTGTTGCGGTTTCATGACGATTCACTGACTTTACCGTTATTTGGAAAAATATGTAAATTGCAGTATGTCAAGATAAACGGCAACAGATATTTGTTGCAGACAATCATTCGAGACATGCGTTAAAAATATTTCACGTTCTTTAACAAAGAATTGTGTGCCATTATCGGGAAAAATATATTAATTTTGCAAAAAAATTGATATAATGAAACAGATAATATTCATTTTAAAAAGAAGCACAAACAGACGCATATTGATTTTATGCGTTGGTGCATTTGCTTTTACTTCCTGCTATGATGCAGAACCTTTGCCCAATAGAGTTCAATCCGACTATGAATTTGCGATTCCTGTCATCGACACAACCGTTCAAATGGGAGACTTTATGGAGCTGGCGGTTATAGGCGTTATACACGATACGATGACAATCTCCGAAGGTACTCCCATCAGCATGGGCGAACTTTCATATCCTTTTTACATAGGCGATTACGCTACTTCGCAGGAAATCAAATGGCTTGAGCCCCAGATGATTGTGGATACAAAGGATTTTCCGTCGGGGACAGTGGCAGATATAAAAATCTATACGAAAGACGATAACGAAAAGGCATATTATTTTTGGCTGCCTGAAGATTATTCCATTACTTTAACAGCTACTCAGCTGAAAGTACCTGACACTCCGAACAGAATAACGGATATAAGCCGGTTCAGAACTGCCAGGCAAGTTTTTATGAACATATCAATTAAATATCCCACAGCGGTGTCGGTCTCGAAAATAGTGCACGACAAGGTAAACATAAAATTCGCCATAAAATTCGGAATTAAAACAGATTTGACTATAAATTTATGACAAAAAGAAACTTATTGATGCTTTTTTCGTGTTTGTGCCTGTCGGCAGGCGTTTATGCTCAACAAAACATGACACTGTACCAGATGCACGACATTATTCAGTCCAATTCCCTGAATCCCTCCGTTGCAAGCGACTGTCGATGGAATATCGGTTTCCCAGCATTGGGAAATATCTCTGTTGCAGCCGGATTACCGATTGCGTACAACGATTTGGACGCAGGCAAAGAATATATCGACGGGAACAAATTCCTGTCTTCACTGGGAAAAACAAACCTGCTTTCATCGAATATCAGTTTGAATATCCTGACTGTAGGCTACAGGGCGGGAGATACGTACTATCAATTTACCATGAACGAAAAAGCCTCTGCCAAAGTTTCGTTCTCAAGAGACCCTTTTGAGCTTATACTCAAGGGCAATGCTCCGTATGCCGGTAAGATACTCGAATCCGAGTTTGCTCTATCCCTCGCTGTTTACAGAGAATACGGGCTGAATGTAGCGCACGATTTCGGAAATGATTTATGGTTAGGCGCACGTGCAAAACTGCTGTTCGGAAGAGTCGGAGCGCACAGCGCAAACAGCGCATTTTCATTCTACACAGACCCAATGACATATGCTTTGAAATTAAATTCCGATTTGCTTGTCAGAGCCTCGATACCCGGAACTGTGGAAATAGACCCGTCCGACGGAACAGTGAACGTCTTCAAGTCGGAAATCGAAGCCAAACACTTTATTTTTAATCCTATAAATATGGGTGGTGCTATAGATTTGGGGTTGAACAAAGTGTTTGAGAGCGGATGGAACTTTTCCGCAAGCGTATTAAATATAGGTATGATAAACTGGAGCAAGAACACGCACAAATTCAGTCAAAAATCGACGCTAAACTACACCGGACCTACTTCGGGAATTAACAGCTGGAGTGATTTTACGGATACTCTGAAATCGGCTATAAACTTCAATTATACAGGCGACGAAGCGTTTTCGCAGTGGCTTGCTCCGGAAATCATGGTAGGACTAAGCTATCCTGTTGCGGAATATCTGCGTGCGGGAGTTACCGGATACAGCGCAATCAGTTCGGCAGGTATGCCGTGGGCAATTACGGCAACGGCTTTAACCGATAATACATCACATGTTTACGGTGCTTTATCGTACACTGTTACAAACAATTCTTTTGTGAATATAGGTGCAGGGCTGGGAATCAGTCTGGGAGCGTTTAACATTCACGCGATGACCGACAATCTTCTGGCGCTTTTCAATCCGTTCCCGCACACATACGTAACCGTTCAATT
>JAISSE010000052.1 GCA_031273285.1 Prevotellaceae bacterium | reverse complement strand
TTCACTATTAGCAAAGTATGTCCCACGCCTATTTCGTCGATACGTTTTTCGACGACCAGACCCGCTTTTGCTATCAGGTCGCAGAATACGTCGGAAGTGTACATCCGGCTGTTTCCGTTGGCAATTGCAGTGAAATACAGCGACGTCATAATGAGGCAGAATGTCGAAGTTTCAAAACGCTGCCTGTCCCAGAAAGGTTCAAGGATGAAAATACGGGCATCCTTATCCATCGCATCGGCACAGCGTTTCAGTATCGAAACTATTTCGCTTTCGGAAAAACAGTCGAGAAACTGGCTCAGCCAGACAGCGTCGTATCCTTTCGGAAGAGAACTGGTTTCGTCCGACAGATTGGTTTCCACAAAAGTCATGCGCTGCAACAGATTTTTATCCGCGGCGTTCCGTCTTGCCATGTCCAGCTGTCCGGGAAGATCGGCTATGGCAACATGCACTTCACCGTTATATTGCAGACATTTAAAAGCGAACTTTCCCGTATTTCCGCCAATATCCAGTATCTTTTTCGGCTGAATTGCAAATACATGTTTCAGACATTCGTCAAACGAAACATCCGAATAGTAATGGTCGAATGCAAACCAGCTTGTGCGGACATTTTCGGGAAGCTGCGACAAACCCTCATACACCGTATTCCACGAGCCGAATGTCTTCAATCCTTCAGGTTTCCCCGTCCGGACAGATTCTTCGAGATGAAACATTCCGTTGTAGCACACATCGTTTACAAAATCCGTATTTGCAACCGTAAAATCGCTGTGCATGAAAAAGTACGCGACTTTGGTCAGGAAAAATTTTTCATCCCTGCGATACAGCAAACCTATTGCCAGACCCGCCTCGCACAATACCCTGACCCCGTATTCCGACAGTTTCGCTTCCGCGGCAATATCGCCCAGCGACAGTCCTTTGCCCTTTTCCTTTTCGATTAAATCCAGTATTCCGAGATTTTTCAATGCTCTCGAAGCCTGGAAAACGACAGGCGCAAAAGCTATCAGGTTTGCCTGCCGTATCGCATCTATCGCTCTCAGCGAATCGTTGTTGTAATCAGTCATATCCATTTGTTATCTTTTTTCAAAACAAACCGCCGCATTACATCCTCCGAAACCCGACATGGTTTTGATGAAACGGGTTATTTCCCTGTGTTCCGGTGCGGTCTGTATGTTGAGTTTGTTACTTGTTCCGTTTTCGCTGTAACCCGACGAAGGTATCAAAATATTATCGACAAGGCTTCGGATGCAGATTACGGATTCCATAACGCCCGCCGCGCCCAAAGTATGTCCCAGACAAGGTTTAAGGCTGTGTATCGGAATGTCCGCAACTCCCGCCGCGGCAAACGCCCTGCTCTCCATTTCGTCGTTGTATATTGTCGCGGTGCCGTGTGCCGAGAGAAAATCGAATTTCGCTTCGTTATTCGTTGCACTGACCGCTCTCCTTATGGCTTCCGCAAGCTCCAGTCCCGTGCGCGACGGTCCGGATATGTGGTTGGCGTCATTGGTTATCGCCCCGCCAGTCAGATATATACCGCTGCCGGCACGACATTTGTCCCGATGCCCGTTTCTATGTAAAACCACTGCGGCGGCGCCTTCTCCCAGATTGATTCCGTTTCGGGACCTGTCGAAAGGTCGGCACGGCAGGCTGTCAAGCGCAAACAGCGAATTGAATCCCGACAAAACAAAATCATTTACGGTATCGGCGCCGATAATTATCGCATAATCGCGGTTTTGCGCCTCCAAAAATCTTTTACCCGCCATTATTGCCGACAGTCCGGATATGCAGGCGTTCGACACGATATAAACCGGCGCCCCCTCCCCTACCCTGTCCCTGTATGTAAACAAAAGTCTGTCGATAACTCTTTTGACGGACAAATGAATAATCAGATTATCCGGACTGTTCTCAACGTCTTCTATTCCGCCCTTCGTTGTTGCGATAACGAACAAAACCCTGTCGTCGGGCGTAATCTCCGATTTTTCCAGAACTTCCTTCCCCGCAGCCCAGATTAACTGCTCAAACCTGTTCCATCCCTCAACCGGACACAGCGACTTCAGGCGACGGTTTTGCTCGTCGGTAAAACAGGCGGCATAAACGGGATTTGCCAAAAAATCCCTTTCGATTTTCTTCAATCCCGATTTTCCCCGAACAACGGAATCGAAAACATCCTCCGCCGAAAAGCCCAAGGGATGAATGACCGCATACGCTTTTACTTCCGGCGACATATCCGTTTCGACAAAATTCTTACGGTTTTTCATATTATATAAATTGCAAAAAATATTCATAATTGACTGCGTCGAACTGACGTTTGACTGCGTCGAACTGACATTTGACTGCGTCGAATTTACATTTGACTGCGTCGAATTTACATTTCATAATTTTTAATTCGTAATTACGGTGTTCAGGGCGGCAATCATCCTTTCCAGACTCGAATACCAGTGACTGATGTCAATTCCGTATGTCGATTTTATTTTTGCCTTGTTCAGAACTCCGTACTCCGGTCGTTTTGCAGGAGTGGGATAATCTTTTGTTTCGATGGGATAGACCTTGCAGTTCAATCCGTTCAGCTTCATTACGGCACAGGCAAAATCGTACCAGCTGCACACGCCTTCGTTGCTGTAGTGAAATATTCCGCCGACAAAATCCCGACTGTTCGCACTGATTTTATCGACAATATGAAGTATTGCGGCAGCCAAATCTTCCGCATACGTGGGAGTGCCGGTCTGGTCGAAAATAACGTTGAGAGATTCGCGTTCTTTTCCCAGTTTTATCATCGTTTTAACAAAATTGTTTCCGAACGTGGAATACAGCCACGAAGTCCTTATAACCAGCGACCGGTCATATCTCAACGCTTCCACTTCGGCAGCCGCCTTACTTTTCCCGTACTCCGACCGGGGATCGACCAAATCGCGTTCTCCGTAAGGCACGGACGACTTTCCGCTGAAAACATAATCGGTGGATATCTG
Source organism: Prevotellaceae bacterium (assembly GCA_031273285.1). Lineage (GTDB taxonomy): Bacteria > Bacteroidota > Bacteroidia > Bacteroidales > UBA932 > JAIRLF01. Next base: position 346 of record JAISSE010000052.1, on the reverse strand, counting down.
AATCAGATACGACCCGCACAGAGCACTCGACAGAACCAGATTTTTCACCGCCTCGACGTTGATGTCCCACGCGAGTTTTTTATCCGATTCCGCCTTGTCCACAGCGGTATATGCCGCACAATTGATAACAAAATGCGGTCTGGCTTGCTCGAAATACGCCGCACAGGCATGAACATCCGTGATGTCCAGTTCGTCCACATCCGTAAATATAAAATCGAAATCCCCGCTCTGCGACAGTTTCCGAAATTCGCTGCCAAGTTGTCCGTTGGCGCCGGTTACAAGTATCTTTCTCATAAAAATTCAATATAAAACCGGTGCAAAATTACATATTAATTATGAAACGTGA
>JAISSE010000333.1 GCA_031273285.1 Prevotellaceae bacterium | reverse complement strand
AGAGAGAGAGAGAGAGAGAGAGAGAGAGAGAATAGTCTGTATCGCTCCACGCGCACGTGCGCGAAATATACATATAATAAATCATCTAAACAAACAGGAAATACATCTTTTCCAAACGGGAGGATGTTGTTTCCGAACAAGCGACCAATATTTCGCAACAGGAAATTCTTATTTTTCGACAAGAGAACGTCATTCTTCGATAAGAGGATATCATTCCTTGATAAGAGAACGTCATTCCGCAACAAGAGGACATCGTTCCGTGATAAGAGAATGTCGTTCCGTGATAAGAGGACATCATTCCGCAACAGGAGGACGGCATTCCGCGATGAAAACAGCAAATATTCGACATTTAAACATATCAAAAAGCAACGGTATTACAACCCGAAGAAAACGAAAAATGAAATTGAAAATAAATTTCCTAATTATAAATTTTTAAAACCAAAATACTATGAAACCTGTATTTAATTCATCCTGACAGCCGAAATGCTCCGACGATTTTCCGGAGATTTTAACCCCTGTTCGGGGTTGTTTCAAAACGTGTGCTCAAAACCGTGTGTCGAAATAATTTGCAAATATTCCCGACACGCTTTTTGAGCAGGCTCCCAACCTTTTTGGAAACGAGAATTCGAGACTGCAACAAATACGGTAAAATATGCCGTCCCGATTTTCAGATTCAAAAGGTAATTATTAAACAAACTTTTAACCATGTTGAGACAAATTATAAAAAACATTTTAGACTCAACACTTAAATATTTAATAGATGAAAATATTTTTTTACAGATTAAAGGACGGGAGGGCGCTGATTTTATGTCTCCTGCTGTTCATGTTTCTTGCGAATGCGGAGACTTTCGCCCAAAACCTCTCCGTTAAGGGAAAAGTTATTGATTCGGACGGCAATGTGCTTCCCGGAACAGCCGTAATGGTAAAGGACGCCAGTATCGGTACGACAACCAATGACGACGGTGATTATACATTGTCGAATGTGCCCGACGGCAGTATCCTTGAATTTAGACTTGTCGGTTTTGTTACACAGGAAATTAAAGTTACGGGCGACAGAACGACAATAGTTGCGATTATGGTGGAAGAATCGGAATCGCTGGATGAAGTTACGGTTGTGGCTTTCGGAAAACAAAAGAAATCCAGCGTTATCGCTTCGGTGGAATCGGTGAAAATGTCGGATCTGAAAGTTTCGGCATCGAATCTTACAAGCGCTTTTGCAGGAAAGATTCCCGGCATCATATCCTATCAGACCACCGGCGAACCGGGGGCGGATAATGCGCAGTTCTTCGTGCGCGGAGTTACTACTTTCGGGCTGAAACAGGATCCGCTGATTCTTATCGACGGTTTTGAGGCTTCGAGCGACGACCTTGCCCGCGTGCAGCCCGACGACGTGGAGAGCTTTTCCATACTGAAGGACGCTTCCGCAACAGCTCTGTACGGAGCACGTGGCGCCAACGGTATCATTCTGGTCAATACCAAAGCAGGAAAAGAGGGTAATGCCAAAGTGCAGGCAAGAGTGGATGTGCATGTCGCCATGCCTACCAGAATGAACGAAATGATTGACGGTCTGACCTACATGCGGCTGTATAATCAGACACGCATATCCCGCGACCCTGTTCTGGGACCCTTCTACAGCGAGCAGAAGATTCAGTCGACCGCAAGAGGCGACAATCCAATGATTTATCCGAATATCGACTGGTACGACATGCTGTTCAACAAATACACCGTCAATAAAAAAGCCAATGTCAACATATCGGGCGGCGGAAAGGTGGCTACCTATTACGTGGCTGGCGGTTATGACAACGAAAGCGGTCTGCTGAAGGTCGATAAACGGAACAATTTCAACAACAACATCGACATCAACAGGTTTCATATCAGAAGCAATGTGATTTTCAAACTGACAAAAACAACTACTCTGGACACGAGGATACAGGGACGCTTCGAAAGATATACCGGACCATACGAATCGGCAAGCAACATTTTCAATATGGTAATGGGCGCGAATCCGGTGGATTTCCCTACGGTTTATCAGCCCGACGAGGCGCACCGCTTTACCGAGCATATTCTCTTCGGGAGCAAGTTCGTGGGTAGCGGCATCAAGGAAAACCCGTATGCCAGAATGGTGCAGGGATACGAAGACAGGAACGAAAGTACCATTACCGCAATGGCAACTCTTTCACAGGATTTGTCGATGATTGTCGACGGGCTGAAACTTCAGGCAAAGGCTTCGACAAATACATGGAGCAAATATTCCAGCAGAAGATCGTATACTCCGTATTATTATGATGTGGAATATTATAACCAGATTACGGGAGAATACAAACTGTTTGCCCTGAATCCCACTTCGGGACAGGCATATCTGGGAGACGTGATTCCGGGACGGGATGCGAATGCGCGCTATTACTTCGAATTGCGCCTGAACTGGGATAAAACTTTCGGAAAACATTCGATAGGCGCAATGACGGTAGGCATGGCGGAGGAAGCCCTGCTGACTGGCGGCAACAGTTCGTCGATATACGAAACCCTGCCCGAAAAAAATCTGGGCAACTCCGGCAGACTGACCTACGATTACGACGAACGGTATTTCTTCGAATTTGCTTACGGATACAACGGCTCCGAAAAATTCACCGGCGACAGGCAATTCGGATTCTTCCCTTCGTTCGGCGTCGGGTGGCTGATTTCAAACGAAAAATTCTGGACGCCGATGAAGGATTTTATCGGCAGTTTCAAATTGAAAGGCACATGGGGAATGGTTGGAAACGATGCCATTGCCGAACGGAAAGACCGTTTCTTTTTTCTCTCGGATATCAGTCTGGGAGGCGGCTCATACCGTTTCGGCGAATCGTTCATGAACAACTATTCCGGATATTCGGTAAACCGTTATGCCAATCCTGACATTACATGGGAAATTTCCAACAAGTACAATCTCGGGATTGAACTCGGTCTGTTCAAGGACGAATCCTTGAAATTCCAGATAGATTTCTTTAAGGACATCAGAAGTCAGATATACATGCTTCGCGAGAATTTCCCCGCCACAACAGGTATTGAGACCCGAATCAGCGGAAATGTCGGCAAGTTTTCTTCTCACGGAATCGACGGTTCCATTGACTACCAGCATTATTTTAACAAGGATTTCTGGATGACGGGACGTGCAAACCTCACTTATTCCACCAACAAATATATCGAACTGGACGAAAAAAACTATCCCGACGAATATTTGAAGAAAAAGGGACATAACGTTAACCAGCAGTGGGGACTGATTGCCGAAAGGCTTTTTGTCGACGAATGGGAAATCCAGAACTCGCCCAAGCAGGATTTCGGTATTTACATGGCGGGAGACATCAAATACAAGGATGTCAACGGAGACGGTTTTGTCGACAATAACGACCGCGTGCCGATAGGACATCCTACCACTCCCGAAATACAGTACGGTTTCGGACTGTCGGCGGGATACGGGAATTTCGACGCTTCGTTTTTCTTTCAGGGAAATGCCCGCGTTTCGTTCTTTATCGATTCGCAGGGATACCACGACAACACAACGGGTATTGCGCCTTTTGTCGAGAGACGCAACGCTCTGGCTATTGTTGCCGACGACTACTGGAGCGAGACCAATCCGAATGTTCACGCTTTCTGGCCCCGCCTGTCGACCGAACCGCTGGACAACAATACGCGGCAGTCGACATGGTGGGAACGCGACGGCTCTTTTCTTCGCCTGAAAACTGTTGAAATGGGCTACAGCATACCGGCTGCTAAAAAACTGCACATCGAAAACGTGCGGATATATTTCAGCGCCGAAAATTTATTTGTAATCTCTTCCTTCAAGTTGTGGGATCCCGAAATGGGAAGCAAGGGTTTGGGCTATCCGCTCAACAGAAGATTTAATGTAGGGATTCAACTGGCTTTATAAACAATAAAAATAAATGACATGAAAATCATTAAGACAGTGAAAAGAATATTGTTGTTGACGTGGGTAACGGCAGTTTTACCCTCATGTTCGGACTACTTGAATGTTGTTCCCGACAATACGTTAACACTGGCGGATATTTTTTCCGTAAAAGAGGAAGCATACAATGCTTTGTCGAAAATATACAGTTACATGCCTGCCGACCACGATACGCATGCCACAACATGGTCGCTGGGCGATGAATATATCGGGCGTCTCGACATGAACGGCAACGGCGAGCTGAGGGCGATAAGAATCATGCGTGGATTGCAGTCGGTTTCGTCGCCGGTGCTGGGCACATGGTCGGGAACGGAAGGAGGCAAAAAACTGTATGAGGCTATCAGACAAACCAACGTGTTCATAGAAAATATCGACAGAGTTGCCGATATGAACGACACCGAAAAAGCCGACTGGAAGGCGCAGGCAAAATTTCTGAAAGCCTATTACCATTTCCTTTTATTGCAGAAATACGGACCAATCGTAATTTCGGACAGGCTGGTAAGCCCCGATACCCCGCCTCAGGAACTGTTTGTGTTCCGAAGCAAGGTGGAAGACTGTTTCGACTACATTATCGGACTGGTCAACGAGGCAATCCCCGACCTGAAGGAGCGCGCAAGTGCAAACGATCTCGGTTCGGTCGACAAAATCGCCGCAATGGCTATCAGGGCAAGAATCCTGTTTTTCAGGGCAAGCCCCTTTTATAACGGCAACAGAGAATATTTCGGCGATTTTTACGACTTTGACGGAGAACCGTTCTTTTCCGCAACCTACGACAGGGAAAAATGGAAAGCCGCCGTTGACGCCATCGAAGAAGCAATTACCGTTGCCCTTGACAACGGCAAGGATTTATATGCTTATGAAAAGGAACCGTATCTCTACGACCGTGACAATTTTGAGGATAACGAGGAAAGAATGAAAACCTTTTACGATCTGCGAATGATGATTGTAGATCCGTGGAACAGGGAACTGCTCTGGGGAAATTCCAATATAAATTTCGGCAGCGACGGAGGTCTGGCTCAATCGACGAATATCCGCCTGCCGGCAGGATATATCGAAGGCGGACAGGTAAATGTAACATCATACAGCTGGCAGTGGATGAGCGCTACCTTCAAAATGCTGGAGAGATACTATACCGAAAACGGATTGCCGATTGACGAAGACCTTACATTCGACAGGGGGAAAATGTTCAACATTGTTTATCTTCCGGGTATTGAAGACCCGATGTATTACAGAATGAGCGGACTGATGCAGCCCGGCGTGGAAACCATCAATCTTTATCTGAATCGTGAACTGCGTTTCTACGCTCATCTCGGTTTTACGGGCGGGTACTGGCGCGGACACATAACAAGAATAAACACCATGATGTATGCCGACAAGGACGGAGGACTGACCAGTACGTCTTCAACCGATTATTTTTGTACGGGAATAGGTATCAAGAAATTCGTTCATCCCGAATCAACCTCCGGCAACTGGACAAGGCAAATTCGCTATCCCTATCCCATTATTCGTCTGGCAGACCTCTACCTGATGAAAGCCGAGGCTTTGAACGAATATCTCGACGCTCCCACACAGGAAGTATGGGATGCAGTCAACATTGTGCGCCGGAGAGCCGGTATTCCGAATGTGGAAACGGTGTGGAGCGACCCGAATCTGGCAAAAACTCCTGACAGGCATAAAACAAAGGACGGCATGCGCGACATTATTCTCCACGAAAGAGGGGTTGAACTCGCTTTCGAAGGAAGTCGCTTCTGGGACATGCTCCGGCACAAAAGAGCCGCATCCGAATTTTCTACGCCCGTCTGGGGCTGGACACACACCGGCATCAATGCGGAAACATTTTTTATCCGCGAAGTGAAACAGTCGAGGAAATTTACAATCACGGACTGTCTGTGGCCCATCAGTATTGATGAAATGAATACCAACGCGAATCTTAAACAGAATCCGGGTTGGAGGTAATAATTATTAAATGATTTATGAAATGAAAACAAAATATTTTGTAATAATGGCGGCATGTTTCCTTTGCCTCCTTGATGCGTGTAACGGCGACGAAAGATTCGAAATCAATTCGGACGACAATGTGCCTCCGAATCCGCCCGTGGTACGCGACGTTAAACCGCTTTACGGCGGAGCAAGAATCTTTTACGATATTCCTTCCGACAAGGACTTGCTTAGCATAAATGCGGAATTTGTGGCGGTGAACGGGAATCTCTTTACATTCGCGGCATCATATTATATCGATTCCATGGATATCTACGGTTTGGGCGATACCGTCTCCCATATCATAAAACTGTATGCCCTCGACCGGGCAGGCAACAAATCGACAAAAGTGGATGTTCCCGTCATTCCTTTGGAATCGGCGGTTTCGAGAGTTGCAAAAACCTTGACGGTGAAACCCGGATTCGGCTCTTTTTATGTGGACTGGATAAACGAACTCCAGCAGACCATAAATATTTATGTCGATTTTGAATTTACCCAGAACGGAACTCATCGCGAGCTGATTTCCGTGTTTTCGTCAAATTTGCTGACCGAACGCAAATTCATAAACGACCTGACACTCTCGTCCGACGAGCCTGTAACAGTCAAAATCAGGGTAGAAGATATCTACGGCAACATGACCGCTCCTGTCGATTTCGGACAGTTGTATCTGCATCAGGATACGCAGATACCGAAGGAAAGCTGGGTCTTGCCCAAAACAAACGACTCGATAGCAGGCGTTCCCATGTGCTACGGCAACGGATTTGACGGAAGAAGCTACCGTGTCATAGACGGAGAAATCGACATGGCGGAAAGCAGCAATTACATGCATACCGGAGGAATAGGACGCACCGGAAGCGCTGCTACCACAGGCAGTAACACCGTCGAAAATCCCGGACCCAATCTGCCCTGGAACCTGATTGTCGATTTGGGCGATTACTATGAGTTGAGCAGGATAGTAACCCATCAGCGACATTCGGGCGGAGCGAACAGTTTGGGACGCGGTCAATATTATCAGGACGAAAATGTGGGAATCTATAACATGTATATCCTGGATGAGGAATTGAATGAATGGATATTTTTGACGGAAGTGAAAATCCCCATTCCAACGGGGCTTAACGATCTCGAAATCGTTAAACTCGGCGATGCCGGCGATATGGCGTACATGTATCCCGACGACCCCCGATTTACTCAGCCTGCACGCTGGTTCAGATATGAAGCAATCAGGGGCTTCGCTTCCAACTATACAAGTACAAATACGAACTGCCTGTCCGAAATAACGCTTTTCGGCAGAAAGGCAAACAGATAGTAAATGTTTAACAATTAAATAAAATAGAATTATGAAAAAAATATTATTCATGCTGGTTTCTTTCTTCGCATTGTTCTGCCTGTCGTGCACCGACAGACACGATAATGTCAAACAGTTTGCGGAAGAAGAAACAATCTACCCGGGTATGTACGATACAATAGGCGGTAAAATAGGATTCGAAAGAGTGGAAATAGACCTGCTGAAAGCGGGACGAATCCCCGAAAGTCAGATAAAACTGGGTAAGGCGAAAAAAACGCTTATCGAATACGACAACGAAGAGGTGCTGATTAATTCACTGTGTTCGTGGGTAAATATTACAGGTCTTACCCAATCGAAACTCTACCGATTCAAGGTATTTACCATTGACGAATTCGGCGACAAATCCGTACCTCAGGAAATAGCATTAATCCCCTTTACCGATTCCGACAAGGAACTGCTTACAATTGCCTATCCGACGGTGATTACATCACCATGGGCGGCAACACTGACATGGCCGAACAGTTTATCGTCCGTCCTTCTTGATTATTACAGTCTGTCATATTCGTACAAAGACAGAAACAATACGCCGATATCGGGCGAGAGAAGCGAAAACCCGCAATTTTCCATAGAAAATCTTGAGGCGGGAAAGACGGCTACGGTGAATATCACGTACAAGGTTGTGCCGAAAGTGGATGACGTTCCCATACTGGATACCGTGTTTATCGAACAGACGGTAACACTGAATATGCCGACAAGCGAAACCTATCAGCGGGATTTGCAGAACAGGGCTATTCAATCAATGCTTCTTTCGGGTGACAATATGAAGATTCGATGGGCGACGGTAACCGATTTTACCATGCAATACACCGTATTGCAGTATACGGGGGAGTCGGGCGAACAGAGTATACGAATCGAAAACACCGAAACGGAGACATTTGTTCCGGGTTTAGGGTCGGGAATGTCGTTTTCCGTAACTTCCAACTATAAACCCGAAGGAGTTACAGGCGTTTACATCGATGCCACCCCCAAAGTCTATACTGCCGCCAATGTCGATTTGGACCGCACGGGATGGACTTCCACACAGTCGCACAGCCGTCCGAGCGACAGTCCCTCGCCTCTTGCTCATCTGGACGGCGATATTTCGACTTTCCTGTCGCTGGTCAAACCCGGAAAATCGACCGGAGGCGCAAGCACTCCCATCGGAGACATAGTGTATTTCATCAATGATATGGGCAGTAAACAGACATTCGACTATTTCAGGATACGCCACAGAAACGACGGCATAGGATTAAGAGTTTGGGGACTGTCTGTCTACGGAAGCGACGACGGCGTGAATTTTTCGGAGATACGCAGGGATATCGACATTCCAAGTTACTCCGTTCCCAGTATACTGGAAACCCCGAATATCGAACTGCCTTTATCTTCGTACCGGTATATCAAGGTAGTTTATGAAAAATGGGACCCCGTCAACAACAGCGCCATGCAAATATCGGAGTTTTATCTTGGAAAAAAATAAGTCTGTTTATAAACAAATTATTTCGAGGTTGTCTCGAAAGCACGCGGATGAGGCAGATTTTAAGGATTTTCGCAGATAAATAAAAGCGTAAATTAAAACAAAACGCAGATTATTAAATGTATAATAATCTGCGTTTTTCTGTTAAATCTCCTGACTTCGACACTGGGACACCCTAATTGATTTTCCAGACATCGGGGTCGAACAGGCGGGCGATGGACTTGTGCCGAGCCGTCAGAAGCATGGTTTTGATCAGCGTTTCTCCGCTTGCAGGCAGTTTTATTTTTAGGGTGGCGATGGTTTTGGCAATGTTCAACACTCTGTCAACGCTCAAACCGATATTGTTGGTTTTCAATATGCGCTCCAACTCCTTATAAACCTTGTAATACCAAGTTGCTATCAAATAGCACACAAAGCGCAGGGTAATATCCTGTTAATCACGAATTAATAAGTTTTACCATCACTATAATGACAAAGTTTTGGTATAAGCCACAAAACAAAGGCAAACATGCGCCTCAATCCTTTTGGGTGTAAAGTGGAACACCGGACGCAACTCAATTTTACCCTTTGTCACCCTGAAGGCATTCTCCACCTGCCACAACCCGCTGTACTGTTCGTAAACATCGTTTGCCGACAGGTCTGTATTGGTAATATA
>JAISSE010000187.1 GCA_031273285.1 Prevotellaceae bacterium | reverse complement strand
TTTTCAATTTTCAATTAAATTTATACCTTTGCACTCCGTTTTGTTAAACTAAAGGAGGTTGTTTTGAGTGAAAAATATATAGACATCAAAGGAGCGAGAGTCCATAATCTCAAGAATATAAGCATTCGCATCCCACGAAATAATTTAATAGTGATAACCGGGCTGTCCGGCTCCGGAAAATCGACTTTGGCTTTCGATACGATTTTTGCCGAAGGTCAGCGTCGGTATGTCGAAAGCCTTTCGTCCTATGCCCGACAGTTTCTGGGCAGAATCAACAAACCCGAAACCGATTCCATCACCGGCATTCCGCCCGCCATAGCGATCGAGCAAAAAGTAAACACCCGCAATCCCCGTTCGACGGTGGGAACATCCACCGAGATATACGATTATCTGAAACTTCTGTTTGCCCGAATCGGACATACCTATTCGCCGGTGTCGGGCAAGGAGGTGCAGGTGGACACGGTTACGGATGTGGTCAACTACTTTGCCGGCAGACCTTCCGGAGAGAAGATGATGGTGCTGTCGCCGATTCGCGAAACGGAAAAAAGAGGACTTATCGAACAGCTCACACTTTTGATTGACGAAGGTTTTTCCCGCATTTTCATTGTGGAGAACGATGAAGACGAATCGGACGGCAATCCGTTGCGAACGGTTTCTCAACAAATCGGCGGTCAGGAGAATACGGGCGAAGTGATAGACATCAAGGATTTTCTCTCCGGGTTCGACGCGAAGTACAACAGTCGGGAATATTCGGTCTGTCTGCTTGTCGATCGCGTATCGGCATCCTCCGACGAAGAAGTTCTCAGCCGGGTAGCCGATTCGGTACAGCTGGCATTCAACAAAGGAGAAGGGTATTGCTGCCTGTATGTTTATCCTCGGAAAGGCAAACCTTTTTTCAAAAATTTCTCGAATGCTTTTGAAATCGACGGAATCCGTTTCGAGAAACCCGACATTAACCTGTTCAGCTTCAACAATCCGCTGGGCGCCTGTCCGAAATGCGAAGGTTACGGTAAAGTTTTGGGCATCGACGAAAGTCTGGTTATTCCCGACAAGTCCCTTTCGATATACAGCGATGCGATTGCCTGCTGGAAAGGCGAAACCATGAAACTGTTCAAGGAAAAATTCATATATGCCGCTCCCGAATTTAATTTTCCCGTTCACCGACCGTATTACGAACTTACCGAGCAGGAACGCAGACTTTTATGGACGGGCAACCGGTGGTTCGAAGGCTTGAATTCGTTTTTCGAAATGCTTGAATCCAACAGATACAAAATACAGTACAGGGTTTTGCTGTCGCGATATACGGGGAAAACGGTTTGCCCTCTGTGCAACGGCGCCCGGCTGCGTCCCGAAGCAAATTATGTCCGCATTGGCAATAAAACCATATCCGACCTTGTCGTAATGTCGGTCAAAAATCTCCGTAAATTTTTTGACGAACTGGAACTTACCGATTACGAGACGAAAATCGCCGGACGCGCACTGATTGAAATAAAGACGCGAATACAGTGTCTGCTCGACCTCGGACTGGAATATCTTACACTTAACCGTTTATCGAATACCCTGTCGGGCGGGGAAAGTCAGCGGATAAATCTTGCCGTTTCTCTGGGCAGCAGCCTGGTCGGTTCGCTGTACATTCTGGACGAGCCGAGTATAGGTCTGCATCCGAGAGACACTCTCCGTCTTGTCAAAGTGCTGAAGGAGTTGCGGGATTTGGGCAATACTGTCCTTGTCGTCGAACACGAGGAGGAAATAATGAATGCCGCCGACGAAATAATCGATATTGGTCCCCTGTCGGGAAGTCTGGGCGGAGAGATTGTTTTTCAGGGCAAAATCGACACAGCCGCAGAGACCGACGTAAAAAAATCTCTTACGCTCAAATATCTGAAGGGAGAAGAAAAAATAGAAGTTCCGCCGTACAGACGAAAACCGAATCAGTACATTGAAATAAGAGGAGCGCGGGAAAACAACCTGAAGAATATCAATGTGAAAATACCGCTGAACGGAATAGTTGCCGTTACCGGAGTGAGCGGTTCGGGCAAATCGACTTTGATTCGCAACATACTCTATCCGGAGATTGTACGCATACTGAACGGGAACGGCATAGCCGCCGGAAGAGGCGATTTCGACAGATTAACCGGCGACATAAACCGAATAAAAGCCGTCGAAATGGTTGACCAGAACCCGATAGGAAAATCATCGCGCTCAAACCCTGTAACATACATCAAAGTATATGACGATATCCGCAAACTGCTGTCGTCGCAGCCGCAAGCCGCACTGAACGGGTTCGGTCCATCTCATTTTTCGTTCAACATCGACGGCGGAAGATGCGAAGAATGTCAGGGCGAAGGATTTATCAAGGTCGAAATGCAGTTTATGGCTGATGTGATTCTCGAATGCGAATCGTGCAGGGGAAAAAGATTCAAGGAAGAAATTCTGGATATAAAATATCTGGGTAAAAATATTTCCGATATATTGAACATGTCGATAGATGAAGCGATAGAATTATTCGGATCCGCCGATGACGAAACTTCGCAAAAGATAGCCCGGAAACTCAC
>JAISSE010000151.1 GCA_031273285.1 Prevotellaceae bacterium | reverse complement strand
CGCACACTTTTTCGATTTTTCGATTTTGCCGTTTTGCAAACAGTTGAAATACAAAACATTTCGAAAACGAAAAAAATTCAATTTTTGTGCGATTTCGCACACCATATATTTTTTTTACCGATTCACGGGATTTACAGGATTAACGATTACATCAACTTTATTTTTTTATCCACGAAACGAAGTTCGGCGTAGCCAATACCACGAATTACACGGATTTAATCGAATTACACGAATTAAAAATCCTTCGGATTTTTTGCTTCGCGCTCTCCACTGTTCACTAATCACTGTTCACTAATCACTATTTCAACAAATGTATCGCCAGTCCCGATCGAAGTTTCGGTTCGAACCATGTTGTTTTCGGAGGCATTATTTCTCCTGCGTCGGCGATATTTATCAACTGTCGCATACTCACGGGATACAGAGCGAAAGCCGCCGCCATTTCACCGGAATCGACTCTGTCGCCCAGAACCGCAAGCCCTCTGATGCCGCCGACGAAATCTATCCTTTTCGATGTACGCAGGTCTTTTATATTCAGAATCCTGTCCAGTACCAGATCGGATAAAACGGTAACATCCAGACCGCCGATGGGGTCGGAATCGCTGTATGCGGTTTCCTTTGCGGTCAACGAGTACCACGAGCCGGCAATATACATCGAAAAATTATGCAAAGATACCGGCTTGTAAGGCTCTGCGGAACTTTTCTTTTCGACGGTAAAATCATCTTTCAGTCTGTCGATGAACTGTTCGGCAGTCAATCCGTTGAGGTCTTTGACAAGCCTGTTGTAATCGAGTATTTTCAAATGACTTTCGGGAAATATGACAGCCATGAACCAGTTATATTCTTCATCGCCTCTGTGGTTCGGATTTTCCGTACGTCTTGCTTTGGCAACGGCAGCCGCAGCAGCTGTACGGTGGTGTCCGTCCGCGATATACAGTGCCGCGACATTCTCGAATATTCCGGTGATACGCTCGATATGTTCCGGATTGTCGACAATCCAGAACTGGTGGCGGAATCCGTCGGAAGAAGTAAAATCGTATTCGGCGCTTTGCGTTTCGACGATTGCACTCACCAGCCGGTTCATCTCCGGCACATCGGGATACGAGAGAAACACGGGTTCGATGTTTGCATCCTGTATGTCAACATGTTTTATCCTGTCGTCCTCCTTATCCTTTCTTGTCAGTTCGTGTTTTTTTATTTTTCCCGATTCATAATCTTCCGCGCAGGTACATGCCGTAAGTCCGTATTGAGTTCTGCCGTCCATGGTTTGTGCGTAGATATAATATTTCTCCGTATCATCCTGCATCAACCAGCCGTTTTCGATCCATTTACGGAAACATTCCTTTCCCTTTTCATACACTTCTTCGGCATATTCGCTTGCTATCGGGTCGAAATTTATTTCCGGTTTTGTAATGTGCAGCAACGATTTTTCGCCTGCTTCCGCCTTTGCTTCAACGGAATTAAGGACGTCGTACGGGCGGGCTGCAATTTCCTCGACATATTCCTTCGGAGGACGAACTGCTTTAAATGGTTTTAATTTTATCATAACCGTATATTTACTGTGAATTATTTGTTTATTAAGAGTTTTGAATATTCGAAATCCAGTTTTTCACATCGTCGGGCGAAGGATTTTTCAGCCCGAGCTTCTGTTTTTTGTTGATACTGCATAAATCGTTAAACAGTTTGCCCGGATTAATTCCTTCCAAAGATTTTACGGTTGTGAAGCCTGTCTTTTGAATCGTCGCAACCCATTCCGCCGGTATCCCGACGGCTTCGTAAGATTCTTTTTCATCGACGGCAATTTTCTTTTCGGGACGCATCTGCGGGAACAGCAGCACATCCTGAATGGATGCCGCCGCGGTCATCATCATCACCAGACGGTCGATTCCGATGCCCATCCCCGATGTCGGAGGCATACCGTATTCCAGGGCTTTGACGAAATCCATATCTATAAACATCGCTTCGTCGTCGCCTTTTTCCTTCAGTTTAATCTGCTCCTTGAACCGTTCGAGCTGGTCAATCGGATCGTTGAGTTCCGAATAGGCGTTGCATATTTCCTTTCCGTTCACAAACAGTTCGAAACGTTCGGTCAATGAAGGATTTTCCCTGTGTTTTTTTGTCAGGGGCGACAATTCTACAGGATAGTCCGTGATAAATGTCGGCTGAATCAGATGATGTTCGCATTTTTCACCGAAAATGGCGTCAATGAGTTTTCCCTTGCCCATTGTGCTGTCGATATTTATACCCAACTCATTACATGTATTTTGCAGCTGGATTTCGTCCATACCCGAAATATCTGCTCCGGCGTATTCCCTGATTGCTTCCGACATCGGCAAACGGCGGTAAGGTCCTTTAAATTCCACGTCGTTGCCGTCGATTTTCACACGGGTAGAGCCATTTACATCTGTTGCTATTTTTTCGAAAAGCTGTTCGGTGAAATTCATCATCCATTTATAGTCCTTGTAAGCCACATAAATTTCGAGACAGGTAAATTCCGGATTGTGAGTGCGATCCATGCCCTCGTTACGGAAATTGCGCGAAAATTCATATACGCCCGTAAACCCTCCGACTATCAGTCTTTTCAGATAAAGCTCATTTGCAATACGCAGATATAAAGGTATATCCAGAGCATTGTGATGCGTTATAAAGGGACGGGCGGCAGCTCCGCCCGGAATGGACTGCAATACGGGAGTATCGACTTCGAGGTATCCCCTGTTGTTGAAAAATTCTCTCATGGCGTTTATGATTTTTGTACGCCTGATAAAAACGTCTTTCACCTGAGGATTGACAATCAGGTCGATGTAACGCATACGGTATCGCTGTTCGGGATCGGTAAAAGCGTCGAAAACCTGACCTTCCTTTTCCTTTACGATGGGCAGAACTCTCAGCGATTTGCTCAAAACGGTCAATTCCGTTGTGTGAATCGACAGTTCGCCCGTCTGTGTGATAAAGGCATATCCTTTAATACCCACAATATCACCGATGTCAAGCAGTTTTTTGAAAACGGTGTTATACATTGTTTTATCTTCTCCCCGACAGATGTCATCGCGTTTAACATATACCTGAATCCGTCCTTTTTCGTCCTGCAACTCAAAAAAAGAAGCGCTGCCCATGATACGTCTCGCCATGATGCGTCCGGCAATGCTAATATCCTTAAAATTACTCTTTTCAGGGTCAAATCCTGCCGCTATTTCTTCCGTTGTGCAGTTCACCTCAAACTCCTGTGCCGGATATGCCGGAATATTGAGTTTCTCCAACTCAATCAACGAGTTGCGTCTTATAATTTCCTGTTCACTAAAATCCTGATACATACTTATCATTGACAATAAAATAACGACAAAAGTATAAATTTATCCGCGTTTACAAAAGTATTTTATTGCCCGGATAATGCGAATCGTCCGGATTTTCGCGGAAAAATTAAAGAACCGCACATATTATCAAACAGATAATAATTTGCGATTTCCCTTGAATCCGGGCAAAAATATGTTGCATGTCGAAAAAAAACATTAATTTTGCAGCGTCGTATAACAGTATAAAAATTGATCGGGATGGACATAAAAGTAAAATCGAAGGGTACGAAACTTGAGGACGTGTTTATAGCCAATCCTCTTTACGATCATGTATTTAAATACATGATGGAAG
>JAISSE010000033.1 GCA_031273285.1 Prevotellaceae bacterium | reverse complement strand
CAACTCAACGAACGAAACTTTTCAAAACAAACCGACAGATTCAGTCAATATTTGAGACAAAACGGAGAAGAGACCCGGCCCGACACTTGCCGTTCGTCCTTCGCCTGGCTGATCTCTTGTTCACCGACGTTATATCTGCATCATCGACGTTATTCAGGCTTAACTCTCTTTATGCAACGGTCTGGACTGTGTCAGCTCAGTCTCTGGCGGGTTCAATCAGTCTCTGCCGGGTCCGATCCATCTGGGTCCGTCCGGATCCCTGTCCAGTGGAGCCGATCGGTGTCCAGTTGGGGCAATCGGTGTCCAGTTGGGGCAATGCCTGTCCAGTGGACCCGATCCTTATCGAATGGACCCGATCCTTATCGAATGGACGCGATCGGATTCCTCCTGCGGGGATCCGGTCATATCCCTCCTCCCGGGATTGCATCTCTTCCCTCGTCTCGGAATTGAATTCCTTACCTTCGCCCGGGATTGGATTCCTTTGCTTTCCCCAGGATTGGATTCCTTGCCTCCTGGCAGGATTGGATCTGGCCCCTCCTGCGGATATTCGATGTGGTGCTACGACTATGTTTCTCTTGAGGAACCGGATATCCGGCTGCTGGCTCAAGACGACCCGCGCGGTTTTTTGAATAACTACAGAAACAAAACCATTATCGACGAGGCACAGTATGTTCCGCAATTATTTTCTTATATACAGTCGATTACCGACAGGGAAAATACGGCGGGACGTTTCATACTGTCAGGCTCGCAAAATTTTCTGCTGATGCAAAACATTTCGCAATCGCTTGCGGGCAGGGTGGCAATTCTCAAACTTCTGCCCTTTTCGCATGCAGAACTCAAAAACGCTTCGCTCGCTTCCGAACAGGTGAACGAGCTTATTTTCTCCGGCGGTTACCCGCGTATTTTCGACAAAAATATCCAGCCCGCAGATTTTTATCCCGCCTACATTCAAACCTATGTGGAGCGTGATGTACGTCTGTTGCGAAACATTGCAGATTTATCCCTTTTTATCCGTTTTGTAAAACTTTGCGCGGGGCGTATCGGGCAATTGCTCAACATCGCTTCACTGGCAAACGAGTGCGGTATCAGCGCCGAAACCGTACAGGCATGGTTGTCGGTTCTGGAAACGAGTTATATCATTTTTCAACTCAAGCCCTACCACAAGAATTTCAACAAGCGACTTGTGAAATCTCCGAAAATCTATTTTTACGATACCGGACTGGCGTGTTCGCTGCTTGGAATTGAAAATGCGAAGCAACTGCAAACGCATTACCTGCGCGGCGAACTGTTTGAAAACTGGGTGATCGGCGAATTTCTGAAACAAAATTATGCCGCGGGAAAAGAACCGAACATCTATTTCTGGCGCGACAGCAACGGCGTGGAAGTCGATTTACTGATAGAAAAAGCATCTGCCATTACGGCGGTTGAAATCAAATCGGGCAGCACCATGAACAGCGATTATTTCAAGGGGCTGAAAGCCTTGCAAAGTTTGTCGGTTGTGGCGCCCGAAAACAGTTTGGTGGCGTATGGCGGCGACCAAAATTTTCAAACCGCACAGGGGAAATTTGTTTCGTGGAAAGATTCAATCTTCAAAGAGTTAAGTATCGGAGTTTGATCTCTCTCTAACATTGCCCCCAATTTTATTAAAAAGAGAAGGATTATTGCCCCCAATAATTAAAAAAACGTATCTTTGCACAATAAAAAATGACGGCGTAATTATAAATATGGTATTTTATTATGGAGTATTTAAAGAGAAACATTGATTTGGCTTTTTCGGAATGGAAAAACGCTGCGACTCGAAAACCGCTATTGCTGCGCGGAGCAAGGCAGGTTGGCAAATCGTCCGCCGTGCGTGAGCTGGGCAAACAGTTTGAGTATTTTTTGGAAATCAATTTTGAGAACAAGGATCATGCAGGCGCAAAAAAGATTTTTGAGCGTCATTCCGACCCTCGCCTGATTTGCGACGAACTTTCGGCGTTATACGAACAACCGGTTATTGCAGGAAAAACCCTGTTGTTTCTCGACGAAGTACAGTCGTGCGTTGACGCTGTTTCCTCGTTGCGCTATTTTTACGAGCAAATGCCCGCGTTACATGTTATTGCCGCCGGTTCGCTGTTGGAATTTGCTTTGGTAAAAATACCCTCGTATGCGGTTGGCAGGGTACGTTCAATCTACATGTACCCGTTTTCGTTTGAAGAATTTTTGCAGGCGATGGGACGAAATATGCTGCTCGAAAAGTTGAACGCAGCAAATCCTCAAAATCCATTATCGGAAGCCATTCACAATCAATTGAAGGAACTTTTCTTGCGTTTTATCGTCATTGGCGGAATGCCCGAAGTGGTATCGAAATATGCTTCCGGAGGCTCGCTGCTCGATTGCCGGAACATCCTGGACGAACTGACCGAAACGTTTTACAATGATTTTGCAAAATACAAACAGCGCGTACCCGCTACACGGCTGGAAGAGGTTTTTTCTGCCGTTATTGCACAAACAGGACAAAAATTTACCTACTCCAAAGCTGCCACATCAGCCAATCAGGTGCAAGTAAAAGAGAGTATTGAACTGTTGAGAATGGCAGGCTTGGTCTATTCGGCAACGCATACTTCCGCAAACGGATTGCCTTTGGCAGCCGAAACAAACAAGCGCTATCAAAAACTGATGATATTTGATACGGGAATTTATCAGCGTTTTCTCAGATTAGACCCGACAGCGCTTTTATTGGATGAAAAAATCGAACAAATCAACAAGGGAGCTTTAGCCGAAATGTTTGTGGGTACGGAACTGGTAAAATCGCAAAACAACCGTCTGCCTGCCGAACTCTACTATTGGCAACGGGAAAAAGGCGGCAGCACAGCCGAAGTCGATTACGTGATTCAGCACGGACAGGAAATCGTGCCTGTGGAAGTGAAAGCCGGAACCAAAGGAGCCATGCAGAGTATGTTTCTCTTCCTTGCCGAAAAACAACAAAATTACGGTATCCGTTGCTCTCTGGAAAATTTCGGCGAATTTCAGAATATCAAAATTTACCCGCTCTACGCGGCAGGAAAGATTTTATCCGATAATAATTGATTATCCTTATGACAGCTCAAAAAATTATTCATCGCATCTTCCCCGTGTTTCTCCTTCTGCTGTCCGTCGGCGTCTTTGCCCAGCCCTACACGTTCAGGCATCTCGGTTTGGAAAACGGACTGTCCAACAACTATGTGAAAGACATCACGCAGGACGGGCAGGGCTGCATCTGGGTGGCGACGGAATCGGGGTTAAACAAATTCGACGGACGGTCGTTTGTCGTTTACAGGGAAAACAATTCCGGTCTGGTCAGCAATGCGCTGAACGCATTATTATATGACAAAGAAGAGAATACCTTATGGATCGGTACGCAGAGAAACGGTATCAGCATATTCGACTTCACGACACAGCAGTTTAAAAACTATACAACAGAAAACGGATTGGTTACGAATGATGTTACACACCTGTCTCCCGCTGCCGACGGTGGTATCTGGATTACTCATTATCATGTAGGTATAGACTACTATGACAGGAAAAACAAACGGATTGCTCTGTTCAAAGACTTGCCTTCGCAAAACTGGTGTGCCGTTGACGACGGAAATAATCACCTGTATATCGGTCATGTTGAAGACGGATTAAGTATTCTCGACATCAAAAGCAAAACCGTTCGGAATTTTCGACACGACCCTGCCAATCCCAAGAGTTTACCGGGAAATAATGTGCGCACGGTGTGCATCGACCAAAAGAAAAACATTTGGGTGGGAACCGACTGCGGACTTGCCCTGTTCAATCCGCAGAGCGAAGAATTTATCCGTTTCAGGCACGATCCCGCCAATGCAGGTTCGCTGGCTTCCGATTATGTGTATGGTATCAGGGAAATGAAAGACGGTACGCTATGGATTGCCGCGGATGTGGGCGGAATCAGTATCCTTAATTTGCAGAACATCCCGTTTATGAATCCCGAAGAGGTGCAATTTCGGAATATAACCGCCTCCGGCAAAACCCGAAGCCTGTTTCAGGACAGGTTCAACAATATCTGGACGGGCGACTACGGCAGCGGGCTGGATTTTATCGGAAACACACAGCCGACATTCCGCATTTTGCCCTACTCCACGGTAAAAGACGACAAACTGAAACATAAACCTGCATGGGCTCTTTGCGTTGACAGCGAGCAGCAGCTATGGATAGGTAGTGAAAATGAATTGGCCGTTTCACAAAACTTTAAAGTAAGACAAATCTTCGACTTGTCGAATTACCTGTCGGAATCTCATACGCAAATCTATACCATCAAGTGCGACCGGCAGGACATGTTATGGCTGGGATTATATGGAAGCATATTAAAATTTAATCCTAAAAACAGCCGTTTAAAACGAATCGACTTGGATTTAAGTAATATCCACGAATTTAGCACGTTTTTTGAAGACGTTGACGGAAAAATGTGGATAGGCACCAATATCGGATTATACTCTTATGTGGAAGGCGTAATCAGGAAAGAAGATTCCATCAACAATCAACTTTCGGACAAGATAGTGTACAGTATCCTCTGCGACCGGCAGGGCAAACTCTGGGTGGGAACATTTGGAAAAGGTATCTTTGTTTTCGACCGGAACAACAGGTTAGTGGCGGAGTTTAACAATGAAAACGGATTCTGTTCCAATGCAATCAATCATTTGTATATCGACGGTAAAGGAGGCGTTTGGGCAGCCACCCGCAACGGCATCGGATATTTTAACGACAGCAGCAATCCTTCTCATTTTGAATTGTATAACGAAGAACAGGAACTTGCCGACAGCCACGTGCGCGCCATTCAGGAAGACAGGGCGGGAAATATCTGGCTCAGTACCAATAACGGGATTTCCTGTTGGAACAGACACAGCCGGAAATTTGATAATTACGACTATCGCGACGGCATTCCGCCGGAAAATTTCATCATCGGTTCCGCCTGCACCACGTCGGACGGCATGATTTATTTCGGCTCTCTGGGCGGCGTTTGCTGTTTCGACCCGAAGGACATTGCCGAAAAACGGCAAGTGGCTCCGGTGCAAATCATGCAGTGCAACGTGTTTGACAAACAAACGGGAAGCCCCAAAGAGGAATTTCTGATTTCGCTGGAAACCGGCGTTCTTGATTTGCCGTACAATCAAAATTCTTTTCGCATTACATTTTCCGTACCCGACTATTCGCAAAGCGGACAGGTGGAATATGCCTACATCATTGAAGGGATGGAAAACGTATGGCACAATATCCACAGTGAAAATCAGGTGGTTTTCAGGAATATCCCTCACGGGGACTACAAGTTCAAAGTGAAAGCGCGACTGAGAAACCACGAATGGGACGAGGCGCACATTGCGGCGGTAGCGGTTCATATTCATCCTCCGTTCTGGCTGACATGGTATGCCAAACTTTTCTATGCCCTTGTTTTCGGCTTGGGCGTATATGCGTTCCTGCATTTCTATAAAAACAAACTCCGTCTGGAAAGTTCGCTGGAACTGGAAAGAAAAGAGAGCCACAGCAAACAGGAACTCAACGACGAACGTCTGCGTTTCTACACCAATATCACGCACGAACTCCGTACGCCGCTCACACTGATTTTGGGTCCGCTGGAAGATTTGATTCACGATTCCAATCTGCCCGACAATTACAATAAAAAGATAAACGTCATCCACAGCAGCGCCATGCACCTGCTCAACCTTATCAACAAGATACTGGAGTTCCGCAAAACCGAAACCCAAAACCGCCGGCTGACTGTGGACAGGGGCGACCTCGCAAGCCTGATAACGGAAACAGGCTTGCGATACAAGGAACTGAACCGTAACCAGAAGATTTCGTTTCGCATCCATATCGAAACAAAGGATACGGTACTTTATTTCGACGCCGACATGATTACTTCCATTCTGAACAATCTCCTGTCGAACGCCCTGAAATACACTCCCGAAGGCGAAATCCGGCTGACCCTGCGTTCAGTGAGCGAAAACGGAATCCTTTATACGGAAATCGAAGTTGCCGACACGGGTTTCGGCATCGAACCCGAAGCCCTGCCGCATATCTTCGACCGCTATTATCAGGCGAAAGGCAAGCATCAAGCTTCGGGTACGGGCATCGGACTGGCGCTCGTCAAATCGCTGACCGACCTGCACGAAGGCGTTATCCATGTGGAAAGTACGGTTGGCAAAGGCACGGTTTTCAAGTTCCGTATCCTGACGGAAAACACTTATCCCAACGCCTTGCATACGGAATTTAGGGAACGCCCGACGCCAAAGAGCGAAAATGTCGAAATCCCGACGGAAACCGCCGCCAACACCCGCCAAATGATACTTGTCATCGAAGATAACGCCGACATCTGCGAATATGTTGCCGATTCGCTTGCTTTGGAGTTTACCGTGATTACGGCGATCAACGGCAGGGAAGGCTTGGAACAGGCTTTTCAACACATCCCCGACATCATCGTGAGCGACATCATGATGCCGGAAATGGACGGTATCGAACTGTGCCGTTCCGTAAAGGAAGACGTGCGCACCAGCCACATACCTGTGATTCTGCTGACTGCCAAGGATACCATTCGTGACAAGGAGGAAGGCTACGAAAGCGGCGCCGATTCGTATCTGACAAAACCTTTCAGCGCAAAATTATTGCAG
>JAISSE010000304.1 GCA_031273285.1 Prevotellaceae bacterium | reverse complement strand
ACCGAAACTCTGGGGATAGGTAACCGTAAAATCCTCCGGTTTTTTGGTTACATTACCTTTGATGTGCAGGGTAATGCTGGGTACTCCGCCTGCCGTTACAGTCAAAGTTTTGTCGAAAGGACCCGCAGTCGTTCTGTATGTAGCCAAAACTTCGCCTGTTCCGCCCGGTTTAACCGGTTCTTTAGTCCATCCGGACGTCGTACATCCGCACGTTGGCTGAACATTGGTAACTACCAGCGGTTTATCGCCGGTGTTTGTGAATTTGAAAGCATGAGTAACGGTGCCCAACTCTTCCGGGATTGTACCGAAATCATGTACAATCTCATCAAATTCCAATTTTTGTGCGCCGATGCTGAAAGAAATCAGCAACATTGCCGAACTTACTAGTGTTTTAATCTTTTTCATATACAATATCTTTTTATCATTATACTCTGTTTGAATTCATAAAAAATCGCGCAAAGATAATGATTTTTAATCATTCGTTCCAATATTTTATGTTTTTTTAACGTTTTTTATTCTTTTTTTATGATGCGCGTCATATCATCGGTGACTGCCGAAAAACTCTCAAGATACAGTTATACAATATATTTCCGGATTATTTTCCGGCTTCAGGCGCGAAGAAACATGCCAAAAACTGTTCTTGAAAAAATTAAAGAATTGACGCTTGCGGAGACCGGATTGTCAGTCAATTTTTGCACATTGTGTGCAATTTTATGCCGTTTATCGTTGCGCAACCCCACTCCGCCGGCAAAAAGACGGATGACGTATGCCTGCAACCGGCTGTGCGGCGGCAACCCTGTCAGGCTTGATTGTTTTTTCCAATCTGCGCATGATTGACAATCCTGTAAATCCCGTGAAAAATCCCGGCGGCAGCTGATTATTTTTTATCCGTTATTTTATTCGGCAGGTTCTCGAAATTCTGGTTTTTCTGCTTTGTACGTATCTCGTATTCAAGAATCATGTTGCTCAGGTTTTTCATGAACGGCAGACCCGTCCGTTCGTATTCGTAATATTCTTCTCCGAATATGTCTGTTTTGTTGCACTTTATCACGGCGGTCAGCAGGAAATCCACTCCGTTTTTCGTATCCACGACGTATGCATTGTCGATCATGAATCCCATATCTTTCCCCGAATTGTTGAATATCTTTATTGACGGGTCGTCCAGACGATTGTTCAGGATATAGTTGAACCCGTTATTGTCCGCCATCTGCCTGTAGAGGAAAGCATAGTCGTCGTCGGAAAGTTTGAGTTTATTGCCGTATGTTTCCGGAAACATCAGCGCTTTCAGGAAACCGTGCATGTCTTCAATCGTGAATTTGTTTCGCACGGTAAAATCCACAGCCGAATCGACAACGGCGCCGTTTTCGACAAATCCCCTGCCAAGCGATATTTTGGGACGGTCGGTATAATAGTCGTCGGGGTTGTATTCGCCTTTTTTCACGTAGATGCTGTAAAACGGAATTGTTGTGGGATGGCGTTTCAGATAGATGATATCTATATAATAGCTCATTACGTTGGTACGGAAAAAAGTTACGACATTCGACCGGCGGGACGTTTCGGGGGGATTGCTGTCGAGTTTGTGCAAAAACCACGAATCACCGTATCCCATACCGTGCATGCGCTCGTTTAAATACCGCTGATTCAGGAAATCGTAGCAATAGTTGCAGGCATTTTTATCGCCCGCGACAAACATTTGTTTAATGAAATCCGCAAACGTGGCATAATGATTTGCCGATGACGTATCCTGATAAAGAATTATTTCCTGAGTAAGGGCATTGTCGATTTTCACAAACCTGTCCTTATCGACATCGTATTCTTTTGCAAGTGCGCTGATTTTTTCCAGCGTAAGCGCCGCAACCGGCAAAAACACCGCATTTGCCGGATAGAAATACTTGTTTTTGCTTACATTGTAGTGATGATTGACGAAAGTTATCCCGTCTTTTTTTCTGTCTATCCTGGTATAGATAATCTGTACATCGTAGACACCGGGATTTTTCAGTATGCTGTCGAAGATTTTTTCTTTTTTCATCAGTTTCGGAAGCAGTTTTGTATTCGTTTTTTCCACCTGAGCAAAAATAACAGCCTGTGTCAAACATATAACCGTCAAAACATGTACGAACCTTCCTATATAGAATATCATCTTATTCATTCCAAAATCTTGCGCAAAGGTAAGAAAATTTTTTTACGAATTACGAATTAATTACAAATTACGAATTAAAAATTACGAAAAAGTCGCTGCCTTTGCAATCAGAATCGTAATTGACTGCGTCGAACTCACGTTTCGTAATTCATTCTCAACTCTTGAAGTCCTGTGAATTTTTTTATCCACGAATGGCACGAATGGCACGAATTTTTTTTAATTTTTATCGAAACGCAAGTTTGACGCACTTTTTCAATTACGATTTACAAATTACGATTTACGATTTTCATCCCCGTAATTGGCTACGCTGGACGTTGTTTCGTAATTCGTAATTCGTAATTCGTAATTCACTCTCAACTCTCAACTCTCAACTCAGACCAGTCTTTTCACCTTGCTGTTTTCGGTTAATCTCATTGTTTTGAAATCAATATCCGACAGCAGGAGTACCCCCGGACGTTTACCCGCATCGAAACTGCCCAGTTCGCTGTCGAGGCCCAGAGCTTCCGCACCGTTCAATGTAGCCTGTCGCAGCAGATTTTGCAGACCCGTTTTCGGAAAAGCCGAGTCGAGAATCTTTAATTCCCGCAATATCGAAAGATGTGTGTTCGAGGCAAAACTGTCGGTTCCCACAGCGACATGCGCGTTGTGTTCCGCGAACAAATCCGCATCGGGCAATTCGCTGTTTATGTACAGATTCGAAGCGGGACACAGTACCCAGGTTATTTTTCCGCAGTGCGCCGAAGCCCGTTCCAAATCCTGTCTGTCCGTATGGGTGTTGTGGATTAGAAGCGTGCGGGTTTCGGGAGCGGTATATTTCAGAATCCGCAGCAGAGGATTGTCGTATTCGTGCAGAAAGAGATCCGTTTCCCTGCCGAAAAAGTCTCTCATTTTGCCCCGTTTTGTCGCGAAAAGCTCCATTTCGTCGGTACTTTCTTCGTTGTGTATGCTGAGAATACCGCTGCTGTTGCCTTCCGCAACGGACAGTTCGAACAGTTTTTCCGACAGCGAGTACGATGCGTGCGGAGTTACGGAAACCCTCAGTCCCGCCTTTTCGAAACTGTGCCTGATGTTTCTCGCTTCGGCAATGACTTCGCCGGCAGCGTCCGGATTCAGATTTAACGTTTCCACAAACGTGTGATAAATAAGGCGGCTGTCCCTCTTCATCCGCAAACTGAGGTCGTTGTTGGAAATATCGCCGACCGCAACAATCCCTTCGTTTTCCATCAGTTTGTCGGCTTCGTACATTGCCGCAATCTGCTCGTTTACATCGCTGTGCCGGTAGGATATTACCGATTTGCAAAATTCCGTCATTCCCGAATGCTGCGGGATTGCGCCCCGCATGTGGGACAGTTCGACATGACAGTGCGCGTTAACGAAACCGGGGATTATTATCCCGTTGAAAAATTCCGTCCGCTCCTTCTCGACAATGGAATCGCCCAGAGTGCCGACGCCTGCAATGTTTCCGGCGTTATCGGTTTCCACGACGCCGTTTCTGATAAATTCTCTGCCTGTGAAGACATAATGTCCTGATATCAATCGCATATATTTAATCTTTTTTAATTAATTCTATCAATTCTTCAATCGCATTTTCCTGCGGGATATTTTTTTTCACGGCTGTTTTGCCTTTGTACAGCGTGATTTTTCCGGGACCCGCTCCCACATATCCGTAATCGGCATCCGCCATTTCTCCCGGACCGTTCACGATACATCCCATAACCCCGATTTTCAGATTGCCGAATCCGGATGTGGCTTGTTTTACCCTGCCCAGTGTTTTTTGCAAATCGAACAGGGTACGTCCGCATCCCGGACAGGCAATATATTCGGTACGGGTGTATCGCAGCCTTGCCGCCTGAAGTATCCTGAAACAAAGACCGGAAACAAGTTTCGGCGAAATCTGCGGCGCGGCGGACAGCATTATGCCCGAGCCGAATCCGTCAATCAGCAGCGCGCCGAAATCGCAGGCAGCCATTATCTGCAGTTTTTCGAAATCCGTTTCCGTATAATTTCGTGCGATAATCACGGGATTGACGATTTTGCCGTCCCGCAGTTTCAGAAACAGGGCGCGCTGTTCCGACAGGCTGTCCGTATCGTCGAACGAAACGACAAGCGCCCTGTTCCGATTCTCTTTCAGCCATGCCAGAAAAGAATCCGTAAACATCGAGCGGTTGCAGAATATGAAATCGTCGTTGCTGTCGTCGATGATTTTCGGACTGTCGCCGTCGAACATCACCGTCGAAGCACCCGTATATATATAGTCGGGAACAGGGTTTTGCGGGTGCAAATCCCGATTTTCGATGTCGGACGGATAGACCGGATTCAGTTTCGACAGATCCGAAATAACGACAACATCTTTTCCCAGCAATGTCGGTTTGTAGCCTGTATCGGGATAATCCCACATTTTTTCACTCTGGCGGAACAGGGTGGGTGAGCGGAAATGCCGAACAAGGTTTCGGGCAACGGGGATTTCGTTTTCCGGAGCTTCCGTCAGCGATACTCTGATGGTATCTCCAAGTCCGTCGGCAAGCAGGCTTCCGATTCCCACCGCCGATTTTATTCTGCCGTCTTCACCGTCGCCGGCTTCCGTTACGCCAAGATGCAGAGGGTAGTGCATGTCTTCGGCGTCCATCGCTTCGACCAGAAGTCTGTAAGCCCGAACCATTATCTTCGTGTTGCTTGCCTTCATCGAAACAACGACACTGTCGAAATTTTCGTCCTTGCATATTCTCAGAAATTCCATTGCCGATTCGACCATCCCCGCCGGAGTATCGCCGTATTCCGACATTATCCGTTCCGACAGCGAGCCGTGGTTCGAACCGATTCTCAGCGCCGTGCCGTATTCTTTGCAGATATTCAGGAGGGAAACGAATTTTGTTCGGAGTTTCGACAAATCATTATCGCGATTTTTGCCGACATCGAGAGCGCCGACGGACAGCATCGCCTGTCTGTCGGTGAAATTGCCCGGATTTATCCTGATTTTTTCAACGTTTCGCGCTGCCACTTCGGCAACATCGGGATTGAAATGTATATCGGCAATCAGCGGAATGCCGTAACCTCTTTGTCGCAGTTCCCGCCTGATTGTTCCCAGCGCTTCCGCATCCCTGACGGTCGGCGCGGTGATTCTCACAAGTTCGGCGCCCGCGTCGGCAACTTTCATGCATTCCCCGACGGTTGCGGCAATGTCCGACGTGGCGCTCGTAACCATTGTCTGTATTCTGACGG
>JAISSE010000256.1 GCA_031273285.1 Prevotellaceae bacterium | reverse complement strand
ATCTATGAAGTGGATGAAAATGCCGCCGACCCGTATTATTCCGTTCAATATTCGTATGATATGGCGAGCGACGGATCAATTGCTTTCAAGATTCACGTAAGCGATTATTGGACCACGCTTTTTCATCCCGGCACCATCACTTTCAGAGTAGCAATCATTTGGTAAATGTAATTATAAAGTATTAATTATGAATAATTCGATTTTCCGGTTTGACAGACCGGCAAACGAGCCGGTTTTAAATTATGCACCCGGCTCGAAAGAGAGAGAAGCCATCAGGGCGGAGTATAAACGCCAGAGCGAAACAACGATTGACATTCCGCTGATTATCGGCGGCAAAGAAGTTCGCACGGGAAATACCGGAACGGTTGTAGCGCCACACGATCATGCGCATGTGCTTGCAACTTACCACAAAGCCGGAAGCGCGGAAGTCGCTCTGGCTATTGATGCGGCAATGGAAGCGCACAAAAAATGGTCGCAGCTTCCGTGGGAAGAGCGGGCGGCGGTGCTGTTGCGGGCAGGCGAGCTGCTGGCGGGCAAATATCGCTGGCTTATCAATGCGGCGACAATGCTCGGTCAAAGTAAAAACGCCTATCAGGCGGAGATTGACGCAGCCTGTGAACTGATTGACTTTTTACGCTTTAATGTTCATTTTGCTTCGGAAATATATTCGGTACAGCCAGATTCGAACGCTCAGGCTATCAACAGGCTCGAATACCGCGCTCTGGAAGGATTCGTATACTGCGTGTCGCCGTTCAATTTTACTTCGATAGCAGGCAATCTCAACGCTTCGCCGGTGCTTATGGGCAATGTAACCGTCTGGAAACCGGCAACCACAGCCGTGCTTTCGAACTATTATCTGATGAAAATATTTCAGGAAGCGGGAGTACCGGACGGAGTAATCAACTTTGTTCCCGGACAGGGTTCCGTGATAAGCGACGTCGTGCTGAACAGCGAAAATCTTGCAGGCATACATTTTACCGGCTCTACAAGGACATTCAACGGGATGTGGAAAACGGTGGGAGCAAATCTCGACAAATACAAATCGTATCCGAAACTTGTTGGCGAAACGGGAGGCAAGGATTTTATTTTCGCTCATCCCTCTGCCGATAAAAAAGCCCTGCTGACAGCCTTAATCAGAGGTGCTTTCGAGTTTCAGGGACAAAAATGCTCCGCCGCCTCAAGAGCCTATATCCCCGAATCGCTGTGGGCGGAACTGAAGGACGAACTTGCGCTAAAAACCGGCGAACTGAAACTTGGCGCGCCCGATGTGTTCGGCAATTTCGTCAATGCGGTTATCGACGAAAAAGCCTTCGACAGCATCACATCCTACATCGACAGGGCAAAGGAATCGGACAAAGCCGAAATCATCGCCGGAGGCGGAAGCGACAAGTCGGTGGGATACTACATTCAGCCGACGGTGATCGTTACATCCGACCCTCATTTCGTTACGCTCGAAGAAGAAATATTCGGACCGGTGCTGACAATATACGTGTATAAAGATGCCGATTTTGAAGCGACTCTCGAATTATGCGACAAAACATCGCAGTATGCGCTGACCGGAGCCGTATTTGCCGGATGCCGCTATGCCGTCGAAACGGCGAAATGCAAACTGCGGTATGCCGCCGGTAATTTCTATGTCAACGACAAGCCTACGGGCGCGGTTGTCGGGCAGCAGCCTTTCGGAGGCGCACGCGCTTCGGGTACAAACGATAAAGCCGGATGCCACTTGAATCTGCTGAGATGGGTAAGTCCCCGAACCGTCAAGGAAACATTGACTCCCGCAACCGATTATTCTTATCCTTTTCTGGCTGACTGACAACGATGAAGGTACGGGTAATAAACAAATCGCAATATGCCCTGCCGCAATATGCAACGCCATATTCGGCAGGGATGGATTTGCGGGCAAACATCACCGAACCGCAGGCAATCAAGCCGCTTGAGCGCGTTCTTGTGCCGACGGGTCTGTTTATCGAACTGCCGCAGGGATACGAAGCCCAAATCCGCCCGCGAAGCGGACTGGCGATAAAACACGGCATATCACTGGTTAATACCCCCGGCACAATCGACGCCGACTACAGGGGCGAAATAAAAATCATCATTATAAATCTGTCGAATGTCGATTTTGAACTCGTTCCCGGCGAAAGAATTGCGCAAATGATAGTATCCCGTTTCGAACAGGTCGAATGGGACGAAACCGACTCGCTTTCCGATTCGGACAGAGGCGCCGGAGGCTTCGGTTCTACAGGTGTGATTTAGTTGAAAATAAAGATTATGTCTAAACAACTTTTTTTTAATTCGTCGCTGAAATTCTGTATTCTGGGGAGCGGCAGCTGGGCAACGGCATTGATGAAACTGCTGACAGGCAGGCAAAACAGCAATGTGTACTGGTATATCCGTTCGGACAAAACCATCGAACACATCCGCAAATACGGAAACAACCCCAAATATTTGTCTTCAATACGTTTCGACATATCCAAATTCGAAATGACGAGCGATGTGAACGAGGCTCTGGAACTGTCGAACGTGGTGATAGTTGCCATTCCTGCCGTTTACATCTCCGAAACAATGGCAAAAGTAAACACGGATTTAAGCCGAAAATTCATCGTGTCGGCTGTAAAAGGGATTGTTCCGGAGCTGAACAGATCGGTATCCGAATATTTCAATACCGAATACGATATTCCATACACTCAGCTCGGAGTGATTTCGGGACCCTGCCATGCCGAGGAAGTTGCTCTGGAACGACTGTCGTATCTCACTTTTTCGTGCAAAAGAAAAAATCTTGCCGAATTTATTGCCGAAAACATCGAATCACCTTTTCTGCGGATAATTTCATCCACCGATGTTTACGGCTCGGAATATGCCGCCATCCTGAAAAACATATACGCGATAGGCGCGGGAATATGTCACGGGCTGGGCTACGGCGACAATTATATTTCGGTGTTTGTGAGCAACTCGTTCGAAGAAATGCGCCGTTTTCTCAACGACACGAATTTAAGTCCGCGACAGACAACCCGCTCCGCCTATCTCGGCGATTTGCTGGTTACATGCTATTCGCAGTTCAGCCGAAACCGGGCGCTCGGAACAATGATAGGCAAAGGCTACAGCGTCCTTTCCGCCACCATGGAAATGAGCATGGTCGCCGAAGGTTATTTTGCCTCGAAATGTAT
>JAISSE010000255.1 GCA_031273285.1 Prevotellaceae bacterium | reverse complement strand
GATAAAAAATCAGTGGACATTAATTCGTGGTAATTCCGAGTAAGTCGCGGTTTTCCGTCACGTTATTTTCGGCAGCGTTATTTCGAAACAGGCTCCTGCCGTGTCGGGAATAAAGACTATTGTGCCGCCGAAACTTTCGACTATGCTTTTTGATATTGCCAGTCCGAGACCCGTCCCGCCCGATTTGGTCGTAAAATTGGGGTAAAACAGATTTTTGGCGACCTCGTCGGAAATACCCGCGCCGTTGTCGGAAATTCTTATCACATGACTGTTTTCTTGCTCTTCCAGCACGATCGTGATTTTCGGATTCGGGACATTTTCAACCGCCTGTATCGAATTTTTCAGCATATTGGTCAGCACTCTCTGCATCTGTTCCCGGTTGGCTTTAACCCGACATTCCCTTTTGCCGTTACCGTAATTGATTTCCACGCCGCTGTAGCCGGAAAACAGAGATACCGCCGACGATATTGCCTGCGACAAATCCACGGGTTCCAGTTCGACCTTGCCCATGCGCGCAAAGTTCGAAAACTCCGACGCAATGTACGACAGTATGTCTATCTGTTCGAGGGTCGAGCGGATAGCCGCGTCCATTTTTTCCTGCCAGCCCCTGCGGTTTTCTTGCTTCATCCGAAGCGCCAGCTGAATATTTAATTTCATCGGCGTCAGCGGGTTTTTTATTTCGTGAGCGATTTGCCGCGCCATTTCCCGCCATGCCGATTCGCGTTCGTTTTCTGCCATAATCTTTGCGCTTTCGGCAAGTTCTCCAATCATTCGGTTATATACTCCGACCAAATCTCCAAGTTCGTTATTCCCCTTATAGTCTATCGGTTCCGGTCGCTCGGTGAAATTCAGTTCAGCCATTTTCCGACGCACCAGATCCAGCGGGCGCGTGATTTGGTTCGATGCGAATATCGAAAGGGCAATGCCTATGACAATCAGAAAAATATAGATATTCATTATTGCGCCCGTCAGCGACAGCAGTTCGGTTCTGAACTCTGCCTGATTGTTGAAATACAGTATGTTCAAATATGCGAGAGCGTTTCCCTGCCGGTTATAGTATGTGGTGTAGGACGAATAGTAGGATATTGTTCCGATACGTTCGGTATGAATGAATTTCGACTGTTTTTCGGTTGAAAGAGTATGGAGAGCGTCCCGGTTCATCTTCGTGCCTATCAGATCCTTTTCAAAGATTTCGTTCCGCGACGATACAATCAGATCGCCCGACATGTCGTATATGTTCAGGTCGGTGTTGAAAGCGTTGGACAGTACCACCAAAGTTGCTTCCAGACCGGTATGCATCTCCGGGACAATCTTTTCGGTGTCGTACAGACTTTGGTCAAGTTCGATTATTGTCGACTGCATTTTGCTGTGTATCGTCTCAAGGTTCTTTTTCTCGCTCTGGCTGATGGTATAGGCAAGCATCGCTATGGTCAGGGTGGTCAGGGCGCCGATGATTCCCACAAGGATGACAAGGGTTATTTTCCAGCGATAACTGTTTTTGCTGGTCGAAATTTCCGGTTTCAAGCCGGCGGCAAGCAGGAGAAGAAACAGCAGAACGATAACAATCACAAAGGAATACGAAAATATCGACACTACTCCCGAAAAATCGAGTTTCGGGAAACTCAAAATCGCCACATTTCCGTCCTTCGTCGTCAGTGAATAATGCGAATATCCGTCCGTTTCGAAAAAACCGTCCCGGTATCCTTTCGACGTCAGTTCAAAACTGTAGTCGTAGCTTCCGACCTTGCTGACACGCTTTCCGTCGGAATATTTGGCATACGAGTATCCCGCCGCTTCGTAGTTGATTCCGCCGGATTCGAACCTCAGCAGTTCGGGATAACCGACAGACGATTCGATTTCGCGTTTCGAATACAGTTCCAGAAACAGAAACGCGGTATCTTTCGCTTCGGCAAACTTGAAATCGCCGAGATAATGTATCCGTCCCCAATAATTGTTCATAAACCGAAAATGCAAACTGCCCGACAGCGGATTCCCTCTGCTTTTTTCCCTCATGAAAAATTCGATACAGTCTTCACTCTTGTTTTCTTCCCTGATATGCAGAATCATCCGGGGTCGGCATACATGATATATCAACTCGTAGCGCTGAAAATATCCCCTGAAATATTTGTCGGTAAGAACTTCGTACAAATCCGTATCGTCAAACAAATCGGAATGCAGTATCTTTTTAATATACGGGTCGGCGGATATTTTCTTTTCCATGTCCTTGAGCAGCATTTCCGCCACGGGGTCGCTTTCGGCAAGAAGCCCCTGCGCCAGAACTTCCCTCTGCTTGTGCTCCTTTTCGGTTGTATTCACAATCAGCGAAAAAGACACGTACAGGGAAATAAACAGCGTCAGCCTGACGAATGCGGACACTGTCAGTCCCGAACGTACTTTCTTCAGAAACAGATAATAAATGATGAGGAACAGGGCAGGGACAGTCAGATTTTCGTACCTGAACGCCGTCAGCAGATACAGTGTCAATAATGCTGCTGCTCCCTGTACGACAAGATATTTGACCGTGCCGACGAAGCCGGATACGAAGACATGCAGATAAACAAGGAGGCAAAGCTGGGCAAAAACAAGCACAAGAACAAAATAAGCCAGAAAGGTATATACCGTTACATCGCTCATTTTATATATCTTGAACGATATTTCGGAATTGAACGCCAGCGATTCGGTTATGTATAAGGTCGCACAGAGAAACAGCGAAGTCAAAATGCCCGACAGGACGAAAACAGTCCGCTTACCGCTCAATACCGCACGTATCGCTTCCTTTGCCGAAAACAAAATGACGATAAACAGAAATGAAAACAGAAGATGCAGCAAAAGGTCGCCCAGCGACGGCAAAAACGCCGAATCGGCATAAAGAGAGGGCGCAAACAGGTATAAATCGCCCCTGAAAAAACCGGAACTGTGGAAAATAAAAATGCGCAGACCCGACAGCAGAACGAAGGCGGGAAGCAAATACCAGAGGCTTTTCGCGTATAATCCGGGATTGCGAAAAACAAACACAATCAGAAAACAGGCGGCAATGACGGACAGCCAGCGAAAAAGCAGCGACAATCCGGATGTTACCGTCGAAGGCATGTCGGAATTGGCGAGAAAAAGCGGAACTCCGTTAATGTCCTTTACGGGAATGCCGATGTCTCCCAGCGGCAGAATTATAATGTTTTTCGGAAAATTGAATACCGGATTGGTCTCGTTTTTGAGAAACTGATTCTGATAAAAATATTCTCTCTCGATAAGTATGAGCGTAATGTATTTGAACGGTCCGTGCACGAATGCCTGCGCCACATACCTGCCGTTGCCCAGATACAGATATTTGGATTCCTCGGTGATATTGTCCAGCTGCTCTATGGTAACGGGAAGATTGTCCGACCAGTACAGTATTCTTGCCGAAGGATTTTCCGTGTTTGAGACAATCGTGTCGGTAACAAAGATAAAAACGCCTTTTTCGTGCAATTCTTTCGGACGGATACTGTCGAAATTCGGAACAATACTGTCCGGGCAGTTGGAAACGACACACGAAATGACTTCCCTGCTTTCGTTTTGAAGACCCTGCAGCGTTTTTTCTATTGTGCCGACATTATTCACCGAAACGCCCTTTTCGAGGCTGTTTGCGGTGAGACGCGAAAGCAGAAAAAACGCCGCGCAAAGCAGAAGCGCCGTAAGGATTTCTATGCGACGTCTGTTTTTCATTTAACCTTCAGCTGTTTTTTGATGTTGTCCACATCGACATTATTAATGTATTTCGGAATATTGTCATAGATTTTATGAAATCCGAAACCCCCGTTCACCATCTCGTCGATAGCCTCTTTCTTCGTTTTATTCCGAAACACAATTCCGTACATTGCGACTATCAGTCCCGTTCTGTCGGAACCGTGATGGCAGTGTATCAGTATCGGACCTTTTCTGTCCCGGATGATTTTCAGAGCGGATACAACGTCGTAATCGTTGGCGTTGTGGGCGTTCATGTACACTCTGTGCAGCCTGAGACCGGTGTTCAGGGTATATTTTTTGTCGGAATGCCAGTATCTTAAATTGAGTATTTCTTTTATCCCGTGTTTTTCCAATGCTTCAAACTGCTCCCGTTTGGGCTGTTCCGAACGGTAAACTCCTTCATCGACCCTGTACAGATTGTCCAAACCCCAGTCATTTATCTTAACCGCAGGCTGGGAAAACAGTAATACCGAAGATATTACACTGAAAGCAAACAAAACAATCCTTTTCATACAAGAAAATTTATCCGCTGCAAAAATACGATTTAATTTGCAATCTCAACAGAAAAACGGGTGTTTCCGCCGGTGCAGACGCAGTGCGACTGTCCGGTCATGCGCAAAACCAAACCGTGCGGAGTATGTAACCGCTGTAAATCCGGGAAAACGAGAGGATACGGAACATACTCCGGCAGGCATCGCTTACATACGTATGTAGATATTGCTTACATACGTATGTAAATTTTGCTACATACGGGAGTAAATTTTGCTACATGCGTATGTAAGTTATCGCTCCTCTTCGTTTGGCGAAGCGTCCCGCTCACAGCCGTCGTCGGGTAGAGTCTGTCTGAAAGGCAATTCGGCATGCGGCATTGTGGCGACAGAACACGCGGAGACGGGGCGCGCCCCAATGTCGTCAATTCAGGCATTGTACAAAATAAACGGGACATTTATTCAGATTCCGTCCCTGACGGGACGGGCAATGCCGCTGTCACAAATCACTTACGAATTAACACTTCCGAATTACGAAACGCAAGTTTGACGCAGTCAATTAAAAATTACGATGTCCTGTTTCCGCAATGCCGCCGTGGAGACGCGGCGCGCCACGTCTCTACATGCCGCGTCTGTGTTTGTGCATTGTAGAGACCTTCGTAATTTGTAATTGCTAATTCGTAATTGCTAATCCACTCTCAACTCAATAAATCATGGTTCAGGTATTTTTTCACGGCATATTTCTGATACCGCAATAGAATCCCGTACAGTCCCAACGGAACACCCAGCGCTATGAGAATCCATATCCGGTCACTTCTTATCACAAGAGTTATTCCTACTATCGGAACCATAACCGCAAAGATCCCCTGAAACCAGTTCAATTCTTTCTCTTTCCGTCTTATATAATCAAGGCGCATTTGGTCGTTCCCTCTTATTTTCTTCAATCGTTGATTTGTCC
>JAISSE010000262.1 GCA_031273285.1 Prevotellaceae bacterium | reverse complement strand
GTTTTATCCGAATCTGCCGGTGATATAATTCTGTGTCTGTTCTTTTTCGGGATTTAGAAATATTTTTTTCGTATCGTTGAACTCAATCAGTTCGCCGAGCATGAAAAAGCCCGTTTTATCGCTGACGCGGGCTGCCTGCTGCATGTTGTGCGTTACGATGACTATAGTGTATTCTTTTTTCAGCGAGTAAATCAGTTCTTCGATTTTGGAAGTGGAGATGGGGTCGAGCGCCGACGCCGGTTCGTCCATCAGCAGGATGGAAGGCGACACAGCCAGAGCGCGGGCAATGCAGAGCCGCTGCTGCTGACCTCCGGAAAGCTCGAACGCCGATTTTTTCAGTTTGTCCTTAACCTCGTCCCAGAGGGCGGCGGCTTTCAGCGATTCCTCCACGCGCCGGGTAATGAAAGCCCTGTTGCGGACACTGTTTACCCGCAAACCGTACGCCACATTTTCGAAAACCGATTTCGGAAACGGATTGGGTCTCTGGAACACCATTCCCACTTTTTTGCGCAATTCGTCCGTCTGAACGGATTTATGGTATATGTTGCATCCGTCGATCAGACATTCGCCCGTCAGAGAGGTGTTGCCGATCAGGTCGTTCATGCGGTTGAAAAGGCGCAGAAAAGTGGATTTCCCGCAGCCCGAAGGTCCGATAAATGCCGTTATCGTATGGGATTCCATTTGCATGCTGATATTTTTCAGAGCGTGGAAACTGCCGTAATAAAAGTTAATATTTTTTGTTTCAATCATATCGTATTAATTTGTTTTCACCTTTTTCCCGAAATATCTTCTGAGCGCCGAAGCAAGCATATTTGTCAGAAAAACAATGACAATAAGCGTTAAAGCCGTGCCGTATGCAATCGGACGCGACGCTTCGACGTCGGTTCCGCCGGTGGCGATGACATACAGATGATAGGGCAGTACCATCACCTGGTCGAAAATGCTCGACGGCAGTTTCGGCAGGAAATAGGCGGCGACGGTGAACAGCACCGGCGCGGTTTCGCCGGAAACCCGTCCGACGGCAAGTATCAGTCCCGTGATGATGTTGGGAAATGCCACCGGCAAAACCACATGCACGACGGTCTGCAATTTGCTTGCTCCCAGCGCCAGACTGCCGGTGCGATACGAGTACGGGACTGCTTTCAGAGCTTCTTCGGTGGAACGGATAATCAGCGGCAATATCAGCAGTCCGAGCGTAAACGACCCCGCTATGATGGAATCGCCGAAGCCCAGCGCATTGACAAACAGCGCCATTCCGAACAGCCCGAAGACAATGGACGGTATGCCGCTCAGATTGTTGGTCATGATGCGGATAAACTTCACTATCCGCCCGTTGCCCGCATATTCGCTGATGTAGATACCCGACATGAGACCGACCGGAAAAGCGACGGCAATGCTCCCGACAATCAGACAAAGCGTCCCGACGATGGCTGGGAAAATGCCTCCCGCCATCATTCCTTCCGTCGGCGCCGCGGTCAGAAATTCCCAGCTTATAACCCGTATGCCGTTGTAAATGATGAATCCAAGTATCCAGAACAGAATCCCGACTACCAGTAAACTCAAGACCCGAAAGAGTATGAACGCTATTTTCTGCTTTATTTTTCTGCCCATAAAATTCTCTTTACAAATTCGGCACAAAATAAGAGCATGCGCGTTACAAAACAGAGAACATATTGTTACAATCCGGTTACAATTTTCGGGATTCCGCGTTTTCGCATACAGGCAGGGTGCATTCGGCTGTGTCGAACCGATGTTTGGCTGCGCCGTTTTTCATCTCAAACATGGAAAAAATATCTTCGACATGAAAAGCATTGATTTCGGCGTGCCGAGTCCGGAGGATTTTGCACTGTAAAACGAATTATCCACAGTGTCTCAAAAAAACGACTTAGCCTTTTTACCGCGTTCATCCGAAAAACGGAATATGCCGCAAGGCATCAAATTTCCGCAATCCGTTTCGTCGCGAAACCCTGTTGTTTAAACGGAAAGAAGCCGGTTTTGCCGTTACAAAAGCATGAATCGAAAAAAAACGATATTTTTGCATCGCTAAAACGGATAACCCGGATTTAGTTCAGCCTTTTTAGCCGTTCAAAAACATAACCCGAAAAAATTTCAGCCTTTTCAGCGATTCAAAAACATGAACCGAATCGAGTTGAGCCGTTTTCACGATTCAAAAACATGAATCAAATTCGGTTTGGCTTTTTGCGCGATTCAAAAACATGAATCGAATCGAGTTTGGGTTTTTGCACGGTGCAAAAACACGGATTAAATTCGGTTGAAGCCGTTGCACGGCGCAAAAATAAGATGAAAACGGGTTTGATGCCATGCAAATCCCGCACTTCGGCTCGCCTGTACAGGGTTATCGAAAGTGCAACTCCTGCGAAGTTGTGTGTTTGTCGCCGCTCTTCGCGCCGGAGGATTCAGTAACAGAAAATATAAACAGATGAAAATGAAAAATTCGTGGATAAAAAAAATTTAGCCAAGATTAGCCGGTAAAAAGTAAACTGTACTGTCGAAACGAATGCATACGCAATAAAGGGAACTCCTAAAAACTGCTTTTTCGGCGTTCGACTTCAATTTTTAAATCCTCATTTACAATTATTAAACTCCGGTTTAAAAATCTTGTCTGCCTTGAAAAATCGAGTTTTTAGGAGTTCTCTTATGAAAATCCTGCCTCTCGGACAGCCTCAATTCACCCTTTGAAAAGCGTATTTTGCCGTGCTGTGAAAAAAACTTGTTATATTTGCACGAAATTTGTACTTTTTACAATTGTTAAAAAATTTATATGAAATCGTATCATTTAAACGGATTTATGCTGGCATGTGCGGTCGCATGTTTTC
This sequence comes from Prevotellaceae bacterium, assembly GCA_031273285.1. Taxonomy (GTDB): domain Bacteria; phylum Bacteroidota; class Bacteroidia; order Bacteroidales; family UBA932; genus JAIRLF01. The sequence continues at coordinate 775 of JAISSE010000262.1, read as the reverse complement.
CCGTGTTTCGTGCCGGCGCTCAACAGTCGAAAGAATCTGCGGAGCCGATAGACGCCGAAACGGTTGCCCGATGGAGCGCTCCCTATCGCGGATGGACGTACTGTCCCGAAGCGGTGATTCCTGCGGATTACAGGATTCCCGGTGCGGAAGATTTTCACAGCTACGACGTGCCGTGTGTTTATCAGCTGCCCGGCAAACCGGACATCTGGTACATGAGCTTCATCGGATTCAACGGCAAGGGCTACAACTCTTTTGTTGCCGAAAGCGACGACCTTATCCACTGGAAGAATCCGAAGGTGGCGATGGGTTTCGGCGCGGAGGGCAAGTTTGACTACGGCGGCTGTGTGGTAGGCGCTTATCTGTACGACAGCTGGGACGTCAGGGCGCCCCGCACGCTGCAGCAGAAGGACGGCAGGTACTGGACGCTTTACGGCGCCTATCCCCGGCAGGGAGCATACGAGTTGCGACCGGGTTACGAAGGCGTCGCCACAAGCATCGACGGGCTGCAATGGACGAAGGCTTCGGAAGAACCGATACTTTCGGTCTATCAAAAGGATTGCAGGGAATGGGAAAAAGACTGCATCTATCAGCCCTGGTTAGTGGAACACGACGGCGCCTACTATAATTTCTACAATGCCGCCAACGGAGGCATCGAACAGATGGGGCTGGCGCTGTCGAACGATTTAATCCACTGGGTACGCTATCCTTTCAATCCGGTTGTCAAAAACGGACTTAGCGCGGGAGGCTGGGACGCTTCGTTTGCCTCCGACGCGAA
>JAISSE010000132.1 GCA_031273285.1 Prevotellaceae bacterium | reverse complement strand
CCGCAGACGTCGCTGCAATCTTTACAGGCTTCGACATGAACTCCGGTATGAATCATTTCAAGAACTTCCGTCTGCACCTGAGTGTCACAGGCGACGAGTTTCGCCGAAGCTCCCCATATTATCACGTTGATTTCATCCCACCATCCTTTCGTTTTCGAGTTTAAAACATATATACTCAACATGTTGAGCGATGTAATTCTATCGCCTGTCGTCCAAAGAATATTTAGTTTGTTACTCATTTCCGCTTCATTTTATCTGTCAATACAGGGTATAACATAATCCAGTGAACCTCCGAGCATTATCAAATCGGCGACTTTAGTGCGCGGCGCGGTGGCAATTGTTTTGAGAGCGCCCACCAATACCAGCGACGGCGAACGGAATTTCACTCTGTACGGATTTTTATCTCCCTTAGAGGTAATATGTACGCCGAATTGTCCTCTTGCATTTTCGACACGTTGAAAAAATTCTCCTTCGGGCAGGCGGATTACAGCCTTTGTCTTTTCCCTGCACGCACCTTCGGGAATATTGTCAATCAATTGTTCTATAATGCGTAACGACTGTTCTATTTCCTCCAGACGGATGAGATATCGATCGAAAGTCATACCTCCCGCATGTGTTACCTCCTCGAAATCAACCTTGTCGTAAGCGGCATACGGTTCTATCTTGCGAATATCGTTATGCCAGCCCGAAGCCCGTCCGCTCGGACCGGTAGCGCCCAGCGATACAGCCTGTTCCCTGCTCAGGTATCCGATGCCGTGCATTCTTCCGCGTGCGATAGGATTGCCCGTAAAAAGCAAATGATGTTCTTTCAGCATTTTACGCATGTACGGAATAAATTCTTTCGTTTTTTTCCGGAAATCGGGATGAATATCGTTAGCCAATCCGCCTATGACGTTGTAATTCACCATTAAACGTCCCCCTGACGTTTCTTCGAAAATATCCATAATTTTCTCCCTGTCGCGCAGTCCGTACATAAACGCGGTAACCGCCCCCATATCCATACACATCGACCCCCATCCTATCAGATGTGATGCGATTCTGGTAAGCTCGTCTATAACAGTTCGCACATACACAGCCCGTTGCGGGACTTCAATGCCGAGCGCTTTTTCGCAGCACAAACACACTGCATGACGGTTAATCGTACCCGACAAATAATCGAGCCTGTCTGTAAGATGCAGAATTTGAGGGTAAGTGTAACTTTCACACATTTTTTCTATCCCTCTGTGTATATATCCGAAATTCGGGTCTATCTTACTGATAATCTCTCCGTCAAGCGATATTCGCAGATGTAAAACGCCGTGTGTGGCAGGATGCTGAGGTCCGAAATTGATGATATATTCGCTGTTGTCAAACAGTTTATGAACGCTTTCGGTTTTTTCGCCCATAATCATCGAAACGGACGGAACCGTTTCCATGTCTTCGAGAAGCTCATTCTCCAGAGGCACAGGGTTGACAGCGGGGTCGGCGTCATAATCCCTGCGCAGGGGATAGCCTTTCCAGTCCGCCCGCAAAAATATTCGGCGCATATCGGGATGATTAATAAACCTGATACCGAAAAAGTCATATACTTCACGTTCGTAGATGTTTGCGGAATCCCATAAATCATGTACGGAAAAAAGTTCCGGATTTTCACGATTATCGACGCCGGTTTTCAGCGCAAGCATATTCCGGGGACTGGATGATTGTGACAGATAATAAATTACGCCGAGACTGTCGCCGTAATCCATCCCGACAATATCGAAAAGAAAATCGAAATTCTCCTCATGGCACAGCATTGCCGCAATTTCGTATGCTTTCTCCTTCGGTACGCTGACAGTCAGAATGTTTTCCCTGCATTCCGTCTGTGCATATCCGAGTTCGGAGATTTTTCTTTCAATCCTGTCCATCTTCATTTTCGGATTGAGGATTATCATCAACAGGCTCGTTTTCGGAGTGTTTGGTCAGTCCGAAAAAGTTCTGCACTTTTATTTTACGCGACAACTGCATCATACCGTATAAAATAGCGTCGGGACGCGGAGGACAGCCCGGCACGTAAACATCAACGGGAATAATCTCGTTTACTCCCTTCACCACATGATACGAATTTTTGAACGGACCGCCCCCAATCGCGCAACTGCCCACGGCTATCACATATTTCGGCTCTGCCAGCTGGTCGTACAGACGTTTCAGTACGGGCGCCATTTTGTGGACTATTGTCCCGAAAACAAAGATAACATCCGCCTGTCGAGGGCTGTTACGATAAACTTCCCATCCGAAACGTGCAAAATCGGTATGCGCGCCTCCGACACACATAAACTCTATGCCGCAGCAGCTTGTGGCAAAAGTCAGGGGCCAGACGGAGTTCGACCGTCCCCAGTTTATCAGGTCGTTCAATTTGCCCACAAGAACGTTCGTTCCGTTCTCTCTCAATTCGTCCACATATTGTTCGAGGTACTCATTATCATTGAAATCCTCGTATTTCATATTGTGGATATGTATATTTTTTACTTCCATTTCAACGCTCCTTTTTTCCACGCATAAGCAAGTCCCAGTGTCAGTATAAGCAGGAAAAAACCGATACAGACAAGTCCGTTAACACCCATGTCTTTCACCACGGTAGCCCACGGAAACAGCAACACGGTCTCGACGTCGAATATCAAGTAAAGAATCGCAAACAGGTAGTAACCCACCCGGAACTGCATCCACGAGGTGCCGCGGGTAGGAATACCGCATTCGTAAGGGTCTCCCTTCAAACGGTTCCATGAGTGCGGCGCCAGCAGTTTTGCGGCAATCAGCGCAACTCCAACCATAAATATGGCGGTCAGCAGAGCGACAAGAAACAAAGCAGAATTGCTCATAATGTACAGATTATATAATAATTCATTTACATTTTTAAGGCGGCAAAATTAGTATAAATTTTTATTTCCCGTTATTTTTTTCTGTTAAAGATTCATAAACCGGAGTAAAAAAGCCGGAAACCGGGTGAGTTTCAAGACAACTGTTTCCGGTCTGCCGGATACAAAATCACATCGCATTACCCCGATCAGACCCCGCCGCCGACGCGGGATGCGGATGCCGCAAACCGTCTTGCCGTTGTATTCACACTATACCTTTGCTAATAAAACATTTGTATCGTCGATACTGAATTTATTAATATCGAAAGTCTCATCATCCTCAAGACCAAGCCAGTCGCGCAATTCCTCGGCTTTTGCGCTTTCCGGATTATTGGCAAACACTTCCTTCAAATCCTCATATCCCCAGACGCCGCCGCAATTTTCCGGAGGGCAGGCTCCTTTGCCGTCGATACAGTGAGCCTTTTTCCTCTTGTCGTCGGTGATTTTCTCCAGAATGATTTTATGAACCCAGTCATCGCCAAGGTCATATATATATATGTATCTTTTACCTTCTTTGGTAAAAACATCTTTCAGTATTTTGTTGCGCGAATCGATTACCTGAACGTCCCAGTCGTCGCCCGACGGAACAGAGATTATGTCCTCCCCATCCTCTTTCTCCGAAAATTGGTACAGATGAGTATCCTCCCAGCCGAATGCCGCCTGAATTACCTGATGAAACCTGTGAAACGTAAATGTTTCGGGCACCAGCACCTTCCTCCATACGGGAGGTCTTGTGATGTCCTCAATCTGAATCTTAAATTGGAATGTCTTTATTTTCATTTCATTTTCAATTATTCAATATTTCCAAATTTTTATTTCCAAATACAAGGTTTAACACCTTAGCTTTCAATTCTTCTTTCAGTTCGACAGTTATTTGAGCCTTGACTTCTTCTTTTTTTGTATTCTCGGCTTCGATACAAACTCTCGGATACAGGAGGATATCGACATCGCGCATCTGCAAATTTTTTGCGATTTTAGAAAGATCATCAACACCCAAACTTTGCCTTCCGTTTGAAATTTTGTTCCATTTCGCCTCTGGAAGTCCGATCAGATCGGCAAAAGCCACCTTAGTCAATTTCCTTTCCATCATTATTTTAATCAAATTTTCGACTACATAATGAACCGGTTGCAATCTCTTACTTTTCATGTCCCTAAATTATTAATTGATTGTTACCCTTCCATGTCTTTTTTCGCAATTTAATTTCCGATTTAGATTTTTTTTTATGCTTAAATCGAAATAAATACTTCCGCGAAAACATTTGACACTTAAATATCAACAAACAAACTTCGTACCAAATATAAAAGATATGACATTCATGTCAAAATATCGGCAATCCTGAAAAACGAATTGCAAATACAATTTTTTATATTACCTTTGCACCCGAATAAATACTGAAAATAAGAGATCCTTGCCGGTCTCGAAATTTTAAGTTTATTTACTCTTGTTTCATAAACGTATTAGGGTGTTTGCTTGATAATTCAAAGCGGACACCCTCTGTTTTATCCCCGTTTTGAACGGTACAAAGATATTAAATTCTATCGATTCTACCAAATTTTAATTACGAAATCATTCGTAATTTCTAATTTTTCATTCGTAATTATTCAACCTTGTTTCTCTGTTTTTTTCCGGTCGTGGATATGATTTTTATCAATAATAGCCGCAACCACCGCATCGCCGGTAACATTCACCGAAGTACGCAGCATATCCAGAGGGCGGTCGATGCCCAGAATCAGAGCCAGTCCTTCGGCAGGTATTCCCACCGAAGTCAGCACAATGGTCAGAATCACAAAACTGCCTCCCGGAATGCCGGGCGTTCCGATGGACGACAGAATACACATTCCCACAACAATCAGCAGCTGACCGACGGTTAAATCTATGCTCAAAATCTGCGCAATGAACAGAACGGCAACAGTTTGATAACAGCTTGTTCCGTCCATATTAACCGTTGCGCCAACAGGCAAAATAAACGAGGCGGTTGCCTGCGATACGCCCAATTTTTTTTCGACCACGTTCATTGTCAAAGGCAGGGTTGCGGCGCTGCTGCTGGTCGTGAAGGCAAACAGCTGCACCGGATATATCGCTTTCAGAAATGTCCTGACTTTTATGCCCGTAAAGAGGTGAATAATCAGGGGATAGAAAAAAAACATGAGCAGCAGCAGGGCAAAGACAAGCACCAGTGCATATACCGCCAAAGCCGAAAATATGCTGATATCGCCCTTGAAATCGGTAATCAGCCCCGCCATCAAAGCCACGACGCCGTAAGGAGCCAGCAGGATAATGTAATCGACCATGCGGAGGATAATATCGTTCAGACCGTCGAACAGATTGATTACGGGCTGGATTTTGTCCGATTTGATGGTCAGGGCGGCAACGCCGAAGAAAAGAGCGAAAAATATGACCTGCAACATTCGCGAATTGCTTGTGGCGGCGTCAAATACATTATCAGGCACAATATCGTTGATGAAAGACAGCGGTCCCTGATTTTTCGACTGTTCGGCAGCAAGTTCCTTTTCGGCAGCCACCGTCCGGTATTCTTCCCGAATATGTTCCACCCTGGTTTTATCCACCAGATTGCCCGGTTTCACCAGTAAGCCCATCGACAGTCCGAGCAAAACGGCAAGCATGGATGTGGCAAGATAGAGCACAAGCGCTTTGCCGCCCATACGCGAAAAGTCGCGGATGTCTTTCAATCCCGTAAGACCCTTGACAAGTGTAACAAAAATCAGCGGAATGGCAATAAGTTGCAGCAGACGGATGAACAGCCGTCCCCAGGGATAAATCCAATCCTGTACAAACCGTTCGCCGTTGAACTGCAGGGCGATGATACCAATCAAAATTCCCGTTATCATACCGAATAAAATCTGCATGTAAAGGGGCACCGACAATTTCTTTCCTGTTTTCGTCATAT
>JAISSE010000111.1 GCA_031273285.1 Prevotellaceae bacterium | reverse complement strand
ATTTACGCAGATTATTTTTTATTTGAAAGTATTTTTATTCGCGTAAATCGGGTGTACGACAAAAATTCCATCATTACTACCTCGCACACTGCGCTTCGCCGGCGATTCGCCCGTACATGGTAACGGCAACAGCAAACACTTAACTCCGTAGGAGTTGCCCTTTTGATAACCCTGCGGATGGGGTGAAGGATTTTTGTCGGACACCCCGAAAATCCTTAAAATCTGCGTCATCTGCGTGCTTTGAAACGCCTCATGGATTTATCCTCCGAAATCGTCATACATAATCATTTCGGCGGGGACGCCGAGGCTGTCGAGCATTTTCACACATGCGGAGTTCATCATGGGAGGTCCGCACATGTAAAACTCAATATCTTCCGGCGCTTCGTGGTCTTTGAGATACGAATCGAATATCACCTGATGAATAAACCCTGTTTTTCCCGTCCAGTTGTCGTCCTGTTTCGGGTCGGACAGGGCGATGGTGAATTTAAAATTGGGAAAAGCCTTTTCTATAGCATGGAAATCTTCTTCATAGAAAATCTCGCGTCGCGAACGCGCTCCGTACCAGAACGTAACCTTTCTGCCGGTCTTGAGAGTACGGAAGAGGTGAAAAATATGCGAGCGCATGGGCGCCATACCTGCTCCGCCGCCAATAAACATCATTTCGTTATCCGTGCTGCGCAGGAAAAATTCTCCATAAGGTCCCGAAACAGTAACCTTATCACCCGGTTTGCGTGAAAAGACATACGACGAGCAAACGCCCGGATTCACATTCATGAACGCTTTCGTAGCCCTGTCCCACGGCGGAGTGGCGATACGGATATTCAGCATGACGATATTCCCTTCGGCGGGATGGTTTGCCATTGAATATGCGCGGAAGGTATTTTCGGAATTTTTCATTTTCAAGTCCCATATTTTCAGACTGTCCCAGTCTTCGCGATATTCCTGTTCGACGTCTATGTCTTTCGAGAAATCCACTTCGCAGGGAGGAATATCAATCTGTATGTATCCTCCCGATTTGAAATTAAGCGTTTCGCCCTTGGGGAGTTTAACCACAAATTCCTTAATGAAAGTCGCGACATTTCTGTTTGAAACGACCTCGCATTCCCATTTTTTGATACCCAGAACTTCTTCGGGTATGCCGATTTTAATATTTTCCTTGATTTTCACCTGACAACCCAGCCGCCAGTTGCCCTGCTGCTGTCTGCGGGTAAAAAATCCTGTTTCGGTCGGCAAAATAGTTCCTCCGCCTTCAAAGACCTGACACTTGCACATTCCGCACGTTCCGCCGCCTCCGCAAGCCGAGGGCAGGAATATTTTGCTGTTCGACAGCGTTGCAAGTATTGATGAACCCGGCGTTACTTCAATATCCTTTTCTCCGTTGATATTCAGTGTTACGGCGCCGGACGGCGAAAGTTTTGCCTTGGCATAAAGCAGCAGACCGACCAGTATCAGGATAAGCGACAAAAAAACTGCTATAGCCGAGATAATTATCAAGGAATTACCCATAATTGTAAAATTTATTGCGTTTTAATCTATTTTTATTTCAATACCCGAAAAACTCATGAAAGCAATAGCCATCAATCCGGTAACAATGAATGTTATACCCAGCCCCTTCAATGCCGGCGGCACTTTCGAATAAGCCATTTTCTCTCTTATCGCCGCAATGCCTACGATTGCCAGCATCCAGCCTATTCCCGAACCAAGCCCGAAGGAAGTTGCCTCCGCGATAGACGAATATTCTCTTTCCTGCATGAAAAGCGAGGCTCCAAGTACGGCGCAGTTCACGGCTATCAGGGGTAAAAATATACCCAGCTGGTTATACAGCGTCGGCGTGAATTTTTCGACAATCATTTCCACCACCTGCACTATCCATGCAATGACGGCAATGAAAACGATAAAACTTAGAAAGCCGAGGTCTATATCCCTGTATGCGTCTCCGAACCATGATAATGCACCCGGCTGCAAAAGGTACTTGTTGATCAGGTAATTGACGGGTACGGTAATCACAAGTACAAAAATGACGGCTATACCCAGACCCGTGGCTGTGCTTACTTTTTTGGAAACTGCCAGATATGAACACATTCCCAGAAAGTAGGCAAAAATCATATTGTTGATAAAGATTGACTCTACAAATATCTTAACTAAATTTTCCATACCGGTTTATTTTTCAATAAGTTTATTATTAACAGAGCGATGCACCCATATGATTATTCCGAGAAGAATCAGGGCGGCGGGAGGCAGAACCATCATCCCGTTGTTTTCGTAGAATCCGCCCGCTTTCACGTAAAACGATTCGGGAACAATGCGAAATCCCAGCAAAGTGCCGGAACCCAACAGTTCACGAAAGAAAGCGACTGTTACCAAAATCATTCCGTAACCCGCGCCGTTGCCCAGACCGTCGATCAGCGAAGGCAGGGGTTTGTTGCCCAGGGCGAATGCTTCTATGCGCCCCATTATTATACAGTTGGTGATTATCAATCCCACAAACACCGACAGTTGCTTGCTCACATCGTAAACGTATGCCTTCAAGAACTGATCGACCAAAATCACAAGCGCAGCAACGACAACCAGTTGTACGATGATACGGATGCGATTGGGTATGGTATTGCGTAACAGCGAGATGATTAAACTCGCAAATCCCGTTACTGCCGTAACCGACAGCCCCATGACTATTGCCGGCTCCAGTTTGACCGTTACCGCCAGGGCGGAGCAAATACCTAACACCAAAACGGTTATCGGATTACCGTTATTAAACGGATCGGTAAACAGTTTGATGTTTTTTGCCGAAAATAAAGATTCTTTTTCGCTCATATTCTAATTGTTTTGTTTTTGAACATCAAAAAATTTCCTGTAATTTGACAGACAGTCAAATAACATTTTTTCCACAGCCTTGCTTGTGAGTGTGCCTCCGGTTATGCCGTCGACATTGTAATCGTTCGGCGGCACGCTCCCGTTCTTGACAACTTCGACGGATATGAATTTGCCGTCTCTGTATATTTTCTTGTTAACAAACTGCTTTTGAAACTCGGCGGCGGCAATTTCGGCGCCCAGACCCGGTGTTTCTCCGGCATGGTCGAACACAGCGCCGCAAACGGTGTTGAAATCGTCTTTCAAAGCGACATATCCCCAGATGGCGCCCCAAAGTCCCGCGCCGCGCACAGGGATAATATACTGTTTGTTACCGTTGTCGTTGCATACAAATACGGGTAAAAGCCTTTCCGCTTCCGTTTTTTTCAGTTCCGCCTTCAAATCCAGATTAAAAGCGTCGCCCTCGGTTCTTGCGCCGGCTGCGTTTACCAGAAATTCTTCCGCAATATACCTTCTGTATTCGTTTTCAACATATTCGTTTTTGTCGCCCGCCTTGTTCGCACCGGCGGCTTTGCCCACCGAAGTCAGGATATTCATCTTTTTTTCGATTTCCCTGTTCTTGTCCTGAAGCGACTTGAGCGC
>JAISSE010000076.1 GCA_031273285.1 Prevotellaceae bacterium | reverse complement strand
GTTATATGTGTATTTCGAGGAAGTTAAACGATTATTAATTTTTTAAATACTAAAATAAATATGGCTCAAATATTAAATGTTCATGCCCGTCAGATTTTGGATTCACGTGGCAATCCGACTGTTGAAGTTGATGTATATACCGACGAAGGCGTGCTTGGTCGTGCTGCTGTTCCCTCGGGAGCATCTACAGGCGTTCACGAAGCATGCGAATTGCGCGACGGCGATACTGAGATATATCTCGGTAAAGGAGTTCTGAAAGCCGTTGAGAATGTTAACACTATCATTAATGAGGAATTGTCCGGACTATCCGTTTTAGACCAGCGCGATATTGACGCGGCAATGATTGCCTTGGACGGAACGGACAACAAAAGCCGGCTGGGTGCAAATGCCATTCTGGGAGTTTCGCTTGCCTGCGCCAAAGCCGCCGCACAAATCACAGGGCAACCGCTGTTTCGCTATGTCGGAGGCGTTAACGGTCGTACACTTCCCGTTCCCCTGATGAACATCCTTAACGGAGGTTCTCATGCGGACAATTCAATCGATTTTCAGGAATTTATGATCATGCCCGTTGGCGCCGAAACATTTTCGGACGCTTTGCGCATGGGTGCGGAAGTGTTTCACAGTCTGAAATCCGTGTTGAAAAAACAGGGACATTCTACCAACGTCGGAGATGAAGGAGGATTCGCTCCGAATTTAAAATCCAACGAAGAAGCTGTTACCGTGATTCTTGAAGCGATTGAAAAAGCGGGATACAAACCCGGTTCGGATGTTTATCTGGCTTTGGACCCCGCATCTTCGGAATATTACATTCCGGAAGAAAAAGTTTACCACCTGTATAAATCAAGCGGAGAAAAACTCACTCCCGCCCAGATGGTTGATTTCTGGAAAGACTGGGTCGGCAAATATCCCATTTTGTCTATCGAAGACGGTATGGCAGAGGATGACTGGGACGGCTGGAAACTGTTGACCGATACTGTCGGCGACCGTTGTCAGCTGGTTGGCGACGACTTGTTTGTTACCAACGTAAAACGCTTGCAGATGGGTATAGAAAGAAAAGTTGCCAATTCTATTCTGGTTAAAGTAAATCAGATAGGTTCGCTGAGCGAGACTATTGATTCCGTGGAGCTTGCAACCCGCAACTCGTACACATCCATCATGAGTCACCGTTCGGGCGAAACGGAAGATACCACCATTGCGGATTTGGCGGTAGCCCTCAATTGCGGATTAATCAAAACGGGTTCCGCTTCACGTTCCGACAGGATTGCGAAGTACAATCAGTTGCTGAGAATCGAAGAAATTCTTGGTAATGAAGCGTATTATTTAGGAAAAAATTTCAAATACGCCGGCAAATAATCATGCTATGATTTTGCATTTTTTGAATGAGGCTGTCTCGAAATTCGGCACGCGGATGACACAGATTTTAAGGATTTACGCAGATAAATATAAAATAAACGTCATGTTATCCAACAGATAATAATCTGCGAAAATCCTAATAATCCGCGTTATCTGCGTGCTTCCGGGACGGTCTTGTTTAAAAAAATGAACGAATGGAAAACACTAAATAAAATTATCATAAAAAAATTACTGATATGAAGAAAATTTTTATCCTGAGCCTGATTGCAGGCTGTTTATGCGCCGCCTGCGAACAGCAAACGCCGCGCTATCTCGATACTACAGTGTCGATTGACAATCGTGTGGAAGACCTTTTGAAGCGCATGACGCTGGCAGAAAAGATCGGACAACTGAACCAGTACAGCGACGATGTGTCCGACAGCTATCCCATGCTGCGAAACGACTACTATGTGCAGGAGATTAAAGAGGGAAAAGTCGGCTCGCTGCTCAATATCACGGGAGGAACAAAGCGCGTGCGGGAATATCAGAATCTGGCAATGCAGTCGCGACTTAAAATTCCGCTCCTGATAGGGCTGGATGTGGTACACGGCTACAAAACCACTTTCCCAACCCCATTGGCAGAGGCTGCCAGCTGGGATTTGGACGCCATAAAACTGAGCGCCCGAATTGCCGCCGTCGAAGCGTCGGCTACAGGCGTGAACTGGACTTTTGCTCCTATGGTGGACATTTGCCGCGACCCGCGCTGGGGACGAATTATGGAAGGAGCGGGTGAAGACCCCTATCTTGCCTCGCTCATTGCCGTCGCTCGCGTACAGGGTTTTCAGGGCGATAAAGCCGATGCCGTCGACGGCATAATGGCTTGCGCCAAACACTTTGCAGCCTACGGCGCCGCCCTGGCAGGCAGAGATTACAACTCGGTGGACATGAGTCTGCGCACGCTGTGGGATACTTACCTTCCTCCGTTCAAGGCTGCATGTGAAGCCAATGTGGCTACTTTCATGAACTCATTCAACGACTTAAACGGCATACCCGCTACGGGAAGCAGGTATCTGCAGCGCGATATTCTGAAGGGACAGTGGAAGTTTCAGGGTTTTGTGGTTTCCGACTGGGGGTCGATTGGCGAAATGATTACGCACGGCTATGCCAAAAACTCCAAAGATGCATCTGCCAAAGCTATTTTAGCAGGCAACGACATGGACATGGAAAGCTATGGCTATATAAGGTTTCTCGACACTTTGGTAACCGACGACAAAATAGTGGACATAACCGTAGTGGACGACGCTGTGCGCCGCGTACTGCGCAAGAAATTCGAGATAGGACTGTTTGATGACCCGTACCGATACTGCGATGAAGAACGCGAAAAGGCTGCGCTGAATAATCCCGAACATGCGAAGGCTGCCCGCAGCATGGCTGCAAAATCCATCGTGCTTCTGAAAAACGACAACAACCTGCTGCCGCTCTCAAAAAGTACCAAAACCGTTGGTTTCATAGGACCTCTGGTTAAGGAGCACAAACAGAATCTGGGCGCATGGTCGATAGTGGACGTGTTCATGTCGGATGTGAATTGCGAAGAATTTATCGTATCCCAGTGGGACGGTGTGAGGCAGCGTATGGACGCCGACTCGAAACTGCTGTATGCCAAAGGTTGTGAGATAGAAGGCGACGATACCTCCGGTTTTGCCGAAGCGATAGCTGTTGCCCGACAGTCGGACGTTGTCGTACTCAGCATCGGCGAATCAAAGCTGATGACCGGCGAAGCACGAAGCCGAAGCGATATAAGCCTGCCCGGTGTACAGGAAGAGCTGGTAAAAGCCATCTGCGCCACCGGCAAACCCGTGGTAGTGCTCATCAACACCGGACGACCGTTGATATTCAACTGGGTAGCCGACAATGTGCCTGCCATTCTCTACACGTGGTGGCTGGGTTCGCAGGCGGGCAACGCCATAGCCGACGTACTGTTCGGCGATGTAAACCCGTCGGCAAAACTGCCGCTTACTTTTCCGCGCAGCGTAGGTCAGATACCGCTGTATTACAACCATTTCAACACCGGACGACCGGGCGCGACGGATACCGATTACGTCTTCAAATCCGGTTACATGGATGTCAGAACAAGCCCCAGATTTGCTTTCGGACACGGACTTAGTTACACCGATTTTCAATATGCAGACCTCAAACTCTCCAAAAAGACAATGAACAGTTCGGAGCAGATTACGGTAAGTCTTAACGTTACCAATACGGGCAAATATGCGGGTGAAGAAGTGGTGCAGCTATATTTGCGCGACAGGATAGGTTCGGTGGTACGTCCGGTGAAGGAGCTGAAAGATTTCAAAAAAATACATCTGCAGGCCGGAGAAACAAAACTCGTAGAATTTGTCATCACCAACGACAAACTGTGCTTCTACAACGACCTGTTGCAGTACGGCTCGGAAGCCGGAGAATTTGACGTCATGATAGGCTCTTCGTCCGAAGACATTCGGCTGGGAGATGCTTTTGAATTGAAGTGAGACAGTGAATAACGAATAGAGAATAACGAACAGTGAACAGTGTATAATGAGCCGTAAGCGGTGCAAAATTCACCTTAGAAACTGTTCGAAAAGAAGATTTTTTCAAACACAAAGGGCACAAGGAATTGTGTTCTTTGTGTTTGAATTGATTTTCGATAAAACCTAAGGTAACGGAGCAGTGTGTATTTAGATAAGAGGCAGCCTTAAAACTCTGTCTAAACGCAAAGACCGCAAAGAAACCGCAAGGGGTCGCAAAGTTTCGCCGACACTATTTCCGTTTCGCCCTTTGCCTACGTCGAACTTACGCTTGCGAAAATTCTTTGCGAGCTTTGCGTTTAAAAAAGTTTCTTTTAAGACCGCCTTATATCTTCGGAAAATCTCAAAAATACTTGGAAAAGTCGTTGAGCGCTTTCCGAAGATGTTTTTTATGCCGAAAAGCATCTCCGCCATGCCGAAAAACATCCTTTTCATGCCGAAAAACGTCGTCGAAATACTTCCGAAGGTCGATTTGGTACTAAAAAACTTCCCGCAACTGTCATTTTGGCATTATGGAATACTTCCGAAGTACTTAGGATTTGTTCACAAACAAACGATACATTAGCTGAAAAACAAACACATTCCGTCCCTGTCGGGACGGTTGTTTGTGACTGATTCTGTGTTCTACCAACATTTTGTCCCTGACGGGACAGGGGCACGTCCCGTTAGGGACGGAATGTTGGTAGAATAGAATATCACACACCACAATTAACCGTCCCGTCAGGGACGGAATGTGAATAAATGTCCTGTTTATTTTTGTACAATGCCTTAATCGTACCGTTTCGGCGTTACGAAATACCTCCGAAAGTATTTAATACTGTCATTTTGGCATTATGGAACGGTTCCGAAGTATTACATAATGCTTAAACGGGTGGAATTTGAATGTTTGAAGTATTTTCTTGCAGTAATTACGAGTTATAAGACAATAGCCGGCATTCTTTAAATAAATTCGGAGACCGGCTTAAAAGTAGTTCGGCACGCAGATAACGCAGATTTTAAGGATTTTCGCAGATTATTTGTATTTGATAAGATAATATGGTGCTTATTTTAGTCGGTTTTTTATTTATCTGCGAAAATCCTTAAAATCTGCGTCATCTACCGTGCTATCGAGACAGCCCCATATTTTTATTGACGAGTCTCCAATAAATCTGTTTTTCACAATTCGCTATACATTAACAAATTGTATGCCCGCAAAAATTAAATTGTATTAAAATCGGAAAATATATCGAATTATGTTATACCTTTGCACAAAATTGATTGATAACATTTAAACATTAAAATATACAATTATGTTAAAAAGAATTTCAGGCGGAACAGCCACTTTAGGGATAACAGCAATCGTATTGGCACTGCTTTTGACGTCGTGTACTCAAAACTCCAAAAAGCAGGATACTGTCCCAATTATTGATTTCAGTCAAAAACAAAACGTTAATGTATCGGATATGCTCGAATTGGATTTTGTTAAATTGGAAACCGGCGAAAATTGTCTTATCAATAGAAATATAAGACAAATAGAGTCTTTTGACAGCAAGATATTCGTTTTATCGGGCGGAGAATCCAGTTCATTGTTTGTATTTGACCGTTCGGGCAAATTTATTACCCCAATAGGAAAGATGGGCAGCGGTCCGGGAGAATTCATTGTTATTACCTCTTTCAGCATTGACAGGCGCAGAAATATCGTATCGTTTACGGATGTGGCACAAAGGAAAATAATCAACTACAGTATAGATAATTATGAATTTGTCTCCGAACACAAAACACCGGATTATGCATTTATTTGTTTTGAATATCTGGGCGATAAAATCGTATGGAACAATCTTCAAGAGCACAATGATCTTGCGGCATGGAATTTTATAGTTACCGACACCAATCAAAAGTATGTAAACAGATATGTGGAAAAAGAATTTATAACAGGTTATCATACCGGACCGCTGAAAAATCTGTATATATATAAAGATGAGCTGTATGCCTATCCCGCATATCAGACCGTCCCCATTATTTACCGCCTGTCGGAAAATGATGCCGTTCCTGTCTGCCGGTTGCAGTTCGGCAAATATAAACTCCCTCCCAAAGATTATTTGGAAAAAATTTCTGCCGGAAATGTAAATTTTTTGGTTACATTGAATCAATCGGGTTATATATATAACTTTAGCGTTTTTGAAACGGAAAAAACTCTTTGCGTACATTATTTGGTTTCGGAAGCGAGGCATATCGGAATTTGCAGCAAAAGTAACGGAAAAACTTATAATTATACGATGGAAGAATTCCAGGACATGCTAAAGACCGGCAAAATGTATGAAATTCTCGGCATTGTAAACGATTATGTCGCAGTAGCATTACAACCATTCGATTTGATTGAAATGAAGGCAAACGGTCATAAATTCCCGCAAAAACTGCAGGATTTGCTAAACGAATCAAACGATGACGACAATCCGATTTTGTGTCTGTTTAAATTTAAAGATTAAAATCTGCGTCATCTGCGTGCTTTCGAAACAGCCTCCCTGATTTTATTGCTGTTGCACTGACTGTTTGATGACCGAATAACTGTTGTTTCCCTCGTTGCACAATAAATCGAGTATGCTGAGATTGGGTTGAAATCCGAATTTATTGCCGAAAACCTGATAGTATGGAACAGGAGAAAAATCGGGGTCGTCGGATTTGTTTTTTTTGGGAGTTATCAGACTGCGGCAGTCCGCATCGTAATCATGCAGATAACCGGAGGACAGCGATATTTCCGTTTTCAGACCGGTTAATTCGGTCAGTGTATCAAGCATTTTACAGTTAAAATCGAATAGAAATTCTTCTCTTTTCTCGAAAAAAGGAAGAAAATCATTGACATAATACACAAAAAACGGAGACGAGCGATAAGCCGTATTTATTGTTCTCCAGTGTATTTTTTGCCAGTCGTCGGTATAATCTATCTTTACGTCTCTGATTTTAATCTTGGAAGCGTTACGTTTGACCGGAACGGTCAGAGGTATTATTCCGTTGGCAGTGAGTATTTCGCAACGATTCCGGAAGGTTTGTTTTACATAATTTTCGTACTGTTCGATAATGACTTCTCCCTGCAATAGTTTGGAAAAATATTGCAGATTAGGCATATATGCCGTCGATAATATTACTCTGCGATTTTTCTCCGTTTCCATCGTCTGTGCGACCACATCCAGTATTCCGGTTTGTCGTATATGATTTTCTCCATCATTCGCAGATATTTGTCCGTAAGTTCGTGAACGGATGTGATTTTGGAACTTTCGCTCAGCGGGATAAATTCCAGACGGTAGTATCCTCTTTTCAGTTTTTGCATATTTATAAAGACGAAGACCGCATCGAATTTTTGCGCTATCTTTTCGGGACCGGTGAATACCGGCGTCCCGCTAACTCCAAGAAAAGAAGTGTAATACCACAGTTTTTCGTTTCCCGCGGGAGTTTGGTCAGCCACAAGATAAACGAGTGTGGGATGTTTTTGCGCTTCGGCGAGTACGGGTTTCAGGTTCGACATTTCGACCGGTATTCCTCCGAATCTTGCTCTAATATCATGGAATAGTCTGTCGGATATTTTGTTACTCATCCTTTTATAGACCTCTACAAGTTTGTGACGGCAATACATCGGAAATCCGTAGCCCCATTCCCAGTTTGCGTAATGCCCTGTTACAGCGACGACATGCCTGCCTTCGGAGTAATATTTATTAAGCAGTTCGGGATTTGCAAAACGGATACGTTTTCGCAGAATTTTTTCCGGAATATACAGCGAATACATCATTTCGACAAACAAATCGGACAAATGCCGGTAATATTTTTTTGTAACGGCAGATATTTCGTCTATGCTTTTATCGGGAAAAACCAGACGTAAATTGGCTTCAATCACTTTTTTGCGATACCGGAGAATGTATCTCAGTACAAAATAAAGGAAACGGGAAAAAATATATCCCGCCTGTATTGGAATCAGCGATACAACGAATAAAGCGCCTTTAAGAGAGATATATACAAAGTTTTTCATTACTTCGCACCGTTTAACGGAATTTTTCACTGTTGCCCGGGAAAATATTCCGACAACAAATTAATCATCCGGTTATTAAGACTGTTGTTGCCCGTGGCGAGAATACTGCGCCCGAATATATAATCGTCGCCTCCCGTAAAATCGTGCACAATTGCCCCTGCCTGTTTTGCAATAAATGCGCCGGCAGCAACATCCCAGGGCTTTAAATCGGTTTGATAGAACACTTCCGCCCAGCCGGCGGCAACAAACACCAAATCGGCAGCCGCAGAGCCGAGCCGCCGGACTCCGTGAGAGTTAAAAGTCAGATATTTCATGAGATTCATGTAATTATCTATTTTGTCTCCTATTCTGTACGGAAAACCGGTTATGACAAGCGAATCCTTAATTAATTCAACGGCAGAAGGTTTTATCTCTTCCCCGTTCAAATAGGCTTTGCTGCCCTTCCATGCATGGAAACACCGATCGTCGGAAGCGATGAATACCACTCCGAGAACGGGAATATCATTTTCGGTCAAACCGATGCTAACGGCGTAAGGACTAAGTCCGTGAATATAATTTGTGGTGCCGTCCAAAGGGTCGATTATCCATGTATATTTGCTGTTTTGCGTTTGTCGAACCGTTTCCTCTTCGGTCAGAAAACCGGCGCCGGCAATCAGTGGCGATAACTTCCCGACAATCAATTCTTCGGCTTTTTTATCGACATAGGACACGAAGTCGTTGGCGCCTTTCGTTTCTACTTTGTCCGATGAAAAAGTTTTTCTTTCGTCCGACATGAATTTGCCTGCGATGCGTGCGATATCGCACACATTTTCACAAATTTCCTTAAAATTTATATCTGCCATTATTTCTTCGACTTTTCGGGTAATTTTAACCGGACTCTCACATTGTCTCCGTAATATGCGGTCGAACCCGCCGGAGGATCCTGTTTGTATGCCACACAGTTAAGGCTGTCCGTGATTGTTTTGACGCCTTTTCCGTCAAACGAAAGGATGTAGTTCAGCGAACTTTCGATAATGACGTCTTCCGCCGCCTGTTTTGCAAGTCCCGTAACATCAGGCACATTAAATGTCGAAAACGAAGTGCTGTCCAGTCCCAGTTTCAAATCGATATATTCGCCTACGGGAAGCAGAACGCCGGGTTCTATCGGCTGTCCCTTATACAGTTGCTGAAAAACATTGTTGGTATATATATGCCGGTATGTGTATTCCAGTTTGCCGACTCTGAATCCCCTGGCAAGAAGTTCCGTTTTTGCCTGCCTCAGCGAAATATCCCTGACATTCGGCAAAATTTCCTTTCTTGGCGAAAAGGAATTCATTGTCAGAAAAATCTTTCTGTTCTTTTTCACATGAGTTCCCGCCTCGGGATTTTGCAGAAAAACCGACCCTCTCGGAGCATCAACGCGAAATACGGAATCGACAACCTCTATCCTTAAATTGTTTCGCTTTGCAATTACCGACACGGAATCCATTGATTTTCCCCTAAAATCGGGAACGGGAGCGGATTTGCCGTGACGGGTGAAGACGTCCAAAAACACACTGCTGAGAATCAGAAGGAAAATCACCAAGCCGGCAACCACACATATATGCTTGAGCAATATGTTATTCCGGAATTTTTTCAAGTAACTGTTCTTGCTCATAGAGAAATTAACGTTTTGATGTCATTATTCCCGCAGGCAAGCCTGCAAAATCTATTTCCGGAGCTTTCGCCGTTCCGGCACGGGAGAACGATGCGCCTATCGGGGTGTAATCGTTTAAAAATCCGCAATTTTGCAAAAAGAATCTGCCGCCGTCTTCGCCTCCCTTATAATCCATGCGCGCCTGTTCCCTTGCCGTTCCGTCCGCCGAAAATACGGCTTCGGTCAGTTCGATCCATCTGCCGTCTTTGGTACAAGCCCACTGATTGTGGTAAAACGCTTTTCTCGACAGATATCCGTTTTCGGGACTGAAACTTTCCAGAAACGAATGCGCTCTTTTATAATAGGTATCCGTTTTCGGACGCAACCACGATGCTATCAGTATCCATTCGCTGTCGTTTCCGTAAAAATAGGACGTATAAACGGTAGCGCCCTTGCCGTCGGGTCGTATTCTTGTCAGGAACCTGTACGTTTGTCCTGTTTTCCAGGGATATATCAAATAGCTTTGTCCGCCCGACCCTTCGTTTCCAAACTCTCCGGTATGGGTAATTTCGCTCTTGTCCAGCAATTTGACCTGCATGTCTTCGGGTATGTACCTGGGATTGTCGGTAGAAAACGGACTCCAGACCGAAAACAGAACCCTGCGCTCGTCGGGTCGATTGACCTGTATCCCGAAATATCCTTCCGCAAATCCGTTCGACATATAGTACGTACCGACAGGGTCTTCGCCTTCGGGGACAGTGATTTCGTTATAAAACCATTCGATGTCTTCATCTTTTGGAAAAGGATAGTTGAGGTGTACCGAAGGACCGCGCCGTCCCCAATAAAATGAAAAATCGTTCACAAAATTCATTTTTCCAGCCGCAGCTTCTCCGTTCACCAGCAAATAATCGGCAACGGCATACGATTCTCCCTTTTTCGATTTTCCCTGCAAATCCACTTTGATATAACCGGTGTCTTTTACAGGGATTGTTCCAAGATATGTCGTGTCGTTTTCGCCCGCGCCCAATTCGATTTCGAACTGTCGGTCAAGGCATTTGACGCTGATGACCGATTCGTCTGCTCCGCTGTGCCGCAGAAATAAATTCAGATTACCCAAAGAGGATGTCCTGAAATATACGCTGAAAACGGCAGTTGAATCCGTCCACCCGACGATTCCTTTGTTTCCGATGAAATTATCTCTCCTTCTTCGGTTAGCATTGACGTCGGTACCCCCTTCCGTGATGTAAGTATTGCCTCCCAGAGGAATGGATATGACATTGTCCGGCTTGGGTTCGATACCCTTGCATCCGCATAAAAGTCCAACAAACAGAATCAATAATATATGTTTCATATTCAGACAATCCGATTAAAATTTCGGTACAAAG
>JAISSE010000043.1 GCA_031273285.1 Prevotellaceae bacterium | reverse complement strand
AGAGCAACGGATACGCCGCAAACGCTCAGTACGCCGAGTATCGTGGCGATTTGCACTCCCACATTGTTCAGCGCCGTAACAATCCCGATAACCCATATCACAACCAGGACGGTACGCTTCATCAGCGGTATCAGCCGGCTGTTTATGCGAACTCCGTATTCCGAAACCAGCGAAGTCGCGAATTTGGATGCAAACCATGTAATGTTTAGCACGATAAGTATCCGATATGCCGCCTCGATGATTCCGCGAATCCTGTTCGACATCTCCAGATTCTCCGCCGCAAACCAGACGCCACCAAGTATTACCCCCAGCATGACGGGTTTTTCCAGGGCATCGAGCAGTATGTCGTCGAACTGACTTTTGCTTCGTGCCGCAATTTTCTTCAAAACACCGTCATGCAGCAGTCGTATTAACTTGTTGACAACGAGAGCGCCGACAATAATCAACACTGCAATACCCCAGTCTTCAACGGTATTGCCCCAAAATATTTTATCCAAAAAATCCATACTTATATTTTATTTACGTTTAACTTCAATTTCAAGGCGCAAATTTATATTATTTTTTCGATACGACTGAAATTTTCGGGTACATTTGGCTGCGCCGAACTCACGTTTCGTAATTTTTAATTCGTAATTTGCAATCTCTAAACCTGCGTTCTACTGTTAAAGAATTCGGTGATTTTACCGAAAGCCTTTTCCACTTTGTCCGACAACTTGCCTGAAACTTCTTCCGTTTTGTCTGCCAGTGTGCCAAGAGCGTCCTTCACTTCGTCGGTAAAAATTTCCGCCTGATTTTTCAGAATATCGCTAAGTTCGAGTTTTTCACCCTCGAAAATCCTTGTCAGATGGTCTTTGATAAACAGAGGCAATCTTTTTTCCAGATGATTTTTCAGAATACTTAGCGTCTGCTCCGTCTGTTCGGCGGTCAGACCGATATTTTCGAGTTTCGCGGTCAAATCGGCGGTAGCATAGTGCAATGCGCTTTTAGCTTCTTCGATGGCTTTATTATAATCCGGTTCTTCGGCGACCTCTTTCACGTATTCGACATACTGAACCACATTGTCTTTGTCAACGACAATCACCCCTCTGGTCAGCAAGCCCAGTTCCGGCAGCAGGAATCCGTATTTTTCGCCGAATTCGTTATCCTTGTAATCCGACAGAGTTATCACCCTGTCGATTCCTTCGGCGCCGCAGAAACGGCTTTGAGCAAAAGGCAAATCTTTTGACACGCATAGAATCACAATATCATCGCCAAGTTTGGCGGCTTCCCTGTTGAACCGTTTGGTCTGCAATGCGCACACGCCCGTGTCGATGGATGGAAAAACCGAAATTATCTTTACCTTATCCTTAAAGTCGGATAATTTTACCGGATTCAAAGCTGTTCCGGTCAGTGTAAAATCGGGAGCAATCTGTCCCGCCTGCGTTTCGTGTCCCGTTACTGTAACGGGTTCACCTCTAAATGTTATTTCTTTCATCATCAATGTATATAAAATTATAATTTATTTCCGGTTTCTGATTTCGTTTCTGAGAGTTATCGCCATTTCGTAGTTTTCACTTTTCACAGCCTCGTCGAGTTTGTCCAAAAGTTCTTCCTGACTGAACTGTCCCAGAGGATTGTTACTGTCCAGAGAAATATTTACCCCAACTATCCGAAGAACTTCCTTTGTGGTGAAAATAGGGCATTTGGCACGCAAAGCCAGAGCAACGGCATCGGCGAGCCGCGCATCGAATTTCATGTATTTTTTGCCGTCGAAACAAAGTATTTCCACACAAAAATTGGAATCCTGAAAATCTTTTATGAAAACTTCCAGAATTTCGACATTGCTCGAATTGGCTAATCCGAAGAACAAATCATGGATAAAAGGACGTTCCGGCACGGATTTTTCCAAACAAAAAGCGATGGACTGGGCTTCATAAAATCCCAAAACCGCAGGAAAAACATGGTTCTCTCCCTGCTCTCCCAGCATCAAAACATATATCTCCGGTCTGTCCTGACTGCCTGAAATACCCTTTACAACCAACCTTATTTTATCCATTTCCCAATCTGAAATCAGTTTATAAATAATAAATAATCAAAGACATGCAATATCAGGGACCGCCGTTTTTCGAACGGGTCGAAGCCCATAATCGCAGTACAAACTTAATAAAAAATATTGTAACTACTCAGTACGTATTTTCAACAGCGACGATACTGTACTCGGCAAGTTTTGTCAAAGCGACAAAAACATCCTGCTGATTTTTGACAGCAGTATCAATAATAGAGCAAAGTTTAGCAAAACGTACAGCCTTTAGCGTCTTTATTACGAAAGGCTCCGGAGATTTTGGTTTTGACCTTCACATTGCGAACAGCCTTTTCGGAAGCATTATTGTCCGGCGGAACATTGGGGTATTTCAGAAAAGTAAAGATACTTTGTCTGTGTTTTATAATACCATAACTATAACGACAAAGTTTTGGTATCAGGAATAAAATCATTCATGCATTTTTTCTGCTGTCAAAAACAAACAGCCTTATCAACCGGAGTATAGGGGAGTCCTAAAAACTGCTTTTTCGGCGTTCGACTTCAATTTTTAAATCCTCATTTCCTCCTCCTGTCTCTATATTCTTTCGGCGCAACTCCGACAATCCGCTTGAAATGCTTTCCGAATATGAATATATCTTATTGATTATTATGTTTATATAATCATTATTGAAAATTTTTTCCGCAATACAGGGTTACAAGCGAACCGATTTCTTTGTACTTTTGCACCCGGATTGAGTCATAAAGCTCAACGATTTTATGTCAAAAAATAATATTGGTAAAGTTCAAAATTCTAACGGTATCAACCAAAGTAACAGCAGGCTGTATCTGTTTGTTACCCTCTCGGCAATGACGGCTTTCGCGCCGATTGTTACGGATATGTACCTGCCCGCATTGCCTGCTCTTTCGGACTATTTCAAAACATCTGCCTCAATGGTGCAAATGACGATTTCGGCAAGTATGCTCGGAATTGCGGTCGGTCAGTTGTTTTTCGGTCCTTTCAGCGACAAAACAGG
>JAISSE010000331.1 GCA_031273285.1 Prevotellaceae bacterium | reverse complement strand
ACGCCCGTCAGAAAAATGAAACGGATATGGTCGTCGGAGGCTTTCAGCACCTGATAAAAATCGTGAAGCTGTTTTTTATTTGCCGTCAATATTTTCGGTTCCGATAAGTAATCGGTAACAGGCTTGTCGTATTCATCAACCAGTATAACCACCTGATTGCCCGTGTTTGAATGCAGCTGTTCGATAAGTTCGGCAAAACGGGTGGAAAGTTCGGTGCTTTCAAGAACGATTTTATTTTTTGATGCTGTCTTTTTCACAAAGTCCGATAACGAATTGACCAGCATTTCCGGAGAACCGTACGACAATGCGCCGAAATCCAGCCGTATAACCGGATACTGCCGTGTCCAGTCCCATTTATCGTAAATGTAAAGCCCTTCAAACAGCTCTTTTCGACCGCGAAACAGAGCATCCAGCGTGCTTACCAGCAGCGACTTTCCGAAACGGCGCGGACGGGACAGAAAATAAATCCGTCCGGTAGCAATCATTCGGTGAATGCTCCCGGTTTTATCTATATACAAATAATCCTCATTGCGAAGATTCTCAAACGACTGTATCCCTATGGGTAATTTCTTCATCTCCGTACAATTTTTTGCAAAGATACAATTTTTTATCGACAAACGACAATTTTTTATTATACATATTTTGATTTATAACATGACAGGCTGCTGTTAACTGTTTGTCATCACCGCATAACTCCCTCATTACAGCGGCAAAAAACGTCATTATTGCCGGATTTCCGAAATTTCGACTATCTTTGTACAAAATTTACAGAATCTGTTTTTGTATGAAAATTAATATTCTATTGAGTGACACATTCAGCGACATATTGCCGGCGGAAATTCCCGATTATGTTTCTTTGTTTCGTAAACTGTTCGGGATGATTGACAATACTGTCCGTTACGAAATTTTTGATGTCCGGCATGATATTTATCCCGACAGCCTGAACAGAGATGAACTTTATCTGATAACCGGCAGTCGTGCGGAAGCATACGGCGACTCGCCATGGATTAAATCGCTGATTGAATTTATCCGGAAAATGTATGCGGAAGGCATGAAAATAGCCGGTGTTTGTTTCGGACACCAGATAATCGCCCAGACACTGGGCGGAAAAGTCGAACGGGCAAAACAGGGCTGGGGTACGGGCGTGCGAACTGCCGATATTACAGACCCGAAGGCATTAACGTTTTTCCCCGCAAAACGGATAAGTCTTTTCTGCAATCATCACGACCAGGTGACGGAATTGCCTCCGCGAGCCGTATGTTTTGCCAAAAGCGATTTTTGTCCCGTCGAAGGTTTTTATATTGACAATCAGGTACTGACATTTCAGGGTCATCCGGAACACACTGCCGAATATGTCCGCTATCTGCTGTTGAATCATTCCGACGGAGAACGGGAAGACGTCAAAACGGCGGCTTTGGCTTCATTAACCGGCAAGGTCGATTCGTCGGCGGCTGCACAATGGATAAAATCGCTTGTCCGATAACATTCCGAACTGCGACAAAGTCCGGAAATCAGACAGGTTAAACTCTTATGCATGAGCGATATATATATCCCCAAAAAACGAATTGCACAAATAAATCGTTGAATTGTCAAAATTAATATATCTTTGCAAATCAAAATGTCGTTACGACGCGGCAAAACTTATACGAATCAGGCAGCGCGGTTGTTTTGAGAGCGGCTTTGGCGTCGGAATTGACATTTGCACAACATCGGTTAAACAATAAAGACGGAGTATGTCGGAGATAATGAAGTATTTTGGAGTTACGGACGAAGACCTGAAGAAAGTCATAGCAGAGGCTTTATCCGGAGGCGGGTCATACGCCGATTTATATTTCGAAAATACACTGAGCAACAATTTGTCGCTACGGGACGGGGCGGTAAACAGCGCTTCCTCGGATGTGGATTTCGGCATGGGAGTGCGCGTGCTTTCCGACGACCGTACCGGATACGCTTATACCGAAAACATTACGCTCGCGGACATGCTGAAAGTCGCAAAAACGGCGGCAAACATCGCAAACAGCAAAGCCTGCATTCCGCCGATACAAATCAGGGAAAAAACATACAAAAACCATTACCCCGTGGAACAGCGGTGGGAAGACAGTACAATCAGGGACAAAGCTCCTTATCTGCAAAAACTTAATGACCGCATTTTCGAGTTGGACTCAAATGTCGACAAAGTGAATGTCAGTTTATCGGATTCGTCTTCCTGCATTCTGTTTTTCAATTCGGAAGGACAGATATGCTCCGATTACAGACCGCTGGTTTCGCTGCGGGCGACATGTGTAATGGAAAAAAACGGGCGCATGGAAAACGGCTATGTCGCGCGTTCGTTCAGGCAGGGA
This sequence comes from Prevotellaceae bacterium, assembly GCA_031273285.1. Classification (GTDB taxonomy): domain Bacteria; phylum Bacteroidota; class Bacteroidia; order Bacteroidales; family UBA932; genus JAIRLF01. The sequence continues at coordinate 2,534 of JAISSE010000331.1, read as the reverse complement.
GTTGAATTTCTGACGGATGACCTTATCGAAACAGTTGCCGTAGACGTGGTAAAACTCACCGCGCTGATGTTCAGCGCCATCACGCCCAAAGGCGGTGAAATGCCGGTTGTTATGGCTTCCGGTAGTTCGGGTATCCTTTTACACGAGGCTATCGGTCATGCTTTTGAAGCCGATTTCAACCGGAAAAAAGTGTCGATTTTCTCCGACAAATACGGTAAACAGGTATGCGACAGGAGCATCAATATTGTGGACGACGGCACGTTACCCGCAAACAGAGGTACAATAAACTTCGACGATGAAGGAATAGAAAGCCAAAAAACGTATCTGATTCGCGAAGGCGTGCTTTCGTCATATATCCACGACCGTATAAGCGCCGAACACTACAGGGTCGCGCCCACGGGTAACGGACGGCGCGAATCGTTCAGATATGCTCCCGTTCAGCGAATGAGAGTAACGTATATGGAAAACGGCAATATCCCTGAAAACGACATAATTGCGAGTGTGAAAAACGGCATATACGTCAATAATTTCAGTAACGGACAGGTGCAAATCGGCGCGGGCGATTTCACCTTTTTTGTTAAATCGGGTTATCTGATAGAAAACGGGAAACTGACACAGCCCGTTAAAGATGTGAACATCATAGGAAACGGACCCAAATCGCTGGCTGATATAACAATGGTCGGCAACAATCTGAAAATCGACAACAGCACGTGGACTTGCGGAAAAGACGGTCAGGGAGTTCCGGTATCACAGGGATTGCCTTCCGTGCTGGTAAAGAAATTAACCGTCGGAGGCACTGTATGAACATGATAATAAATTAGAATTAATGAAATTATATAAATATTTAAATTAAAGATTAATGAAAATGAAAATGAATTTACTTGTTGCGGCAGCTGTTTATCTGCTGTTTGCCTGCCCGTTGCAGGCACAAAATCCGGAAACTAAAAAAGCGGAATACGAGTTTACGGATGTATCCATTCTGCCCCATACTTCCATTAAGAATCAGGGAAGTTCGGGAACTTGCTGGAGTTTTTCCGGAGCGGCTTTGCTGGAATCGGAAATCCTGAGAATCAAGGGCGATTCGATCAATTTGTCCACCATGTGGATTGTTCGCAACATCTACAAAGAAAAAGTGGAAAAATTTGTCCGCATGCACGGGGAAATAAATCTGGCTGCCGGAGGCTCTTTTGCCGATGTGATTCATGCAAGCGCGAAGTACGGAATTGTGCCCGAAAACGTGTATTCGGGTCTTAATTACGGTTCTACGGGACACAATCACGGCGAATTGGACGGGATATTAAGCGGAATCGGAAAAACTATTGTCGGGCAGAGACGACTGAGTACGGCATGGACTAAGGCGGTGGACGGCGTACTGGATGCCTATCTGGGAAAAGCGCCCGAAAAATTCGAGTATAAGGGAAAGGAATATACTCCCGAATCGTTTTTAAAATACTCCGGATTGAATATGGATGATTATGTGTCGATTACCTCATACACGCATCATCCGTTTTACACTTCCTTCATTCTGGAAATTCCCGATAACTGGATATACGAATCTTCGTATAATGTGCCGTTTGCCGAAATGATGGAAATCCTCGACAACTCGTTAAAACGCGGATACACTGTTGCCTGGGGAGCTGACGTCAGCGAACGCAGTTTTTCGAGAGACATGGCAACAATGCCCGAAGAAAAGAAAGCCGAAGAAGTCGGTTCCGACCAGGCAAAATGGACGAGAACCGAAGCCGGAGTAATCGTCGAACCGCTGCCCGAAGAGAAAACAATCACTCAGGAAATGCGTCAGGAAGCATTCGATAATTACGAAACAACCGACGACCACGGAATGCTGATTGTCGGAACGGCTAAAGACCAGACCGGCAAACTGTTCTACAAAGTGAAAAACTCGTGGGGCGACGGCGGAAAATATAAGGGATATCTGTATGTATCGGCGGCGTTTGCGCAGTATAAAACAATGAATATCGTCGTACACAAAGACGCTGTGCCTTCTTATATAAAGACAAAGCTGAAACTGAAATAATGTGACGGCGCGACTTTTTACTTTTTAGTTCTAAAACGTTTAAAATTATGTAGAAATGAAAAAAGTATTTAAAAACAATGATTTTGCAATCGCGGTGCTGATATATTCAGCCGCATTATCGGCGGCATTATCGTATTTTATTGTGCCGTGGATATTCGGGGATTTAAGTTTGTCGAACGTACAGATAAGCATACTGTATGCCTCAATTGCTTTGACACTTATCTCTCCTATGGTATTATATGTCGTTACAAGAAATCGTCAAGCGGAATACAAAAAACTTCACAACGGCAGTCCGATGCCTAAAATTCCCTTTAGGGAAGGCATGAAGAACGCATTGAAAATGCCTTTTATACTGCCATTGTATATATTCTTAGTCGGGAGTTTCGTTATTGAGTATACAGTGTTCGGAGACTTTGAAACCCATGGCTGGCCGTTTTTGCAGGAATGGGTAGCTCGCCTTTCGATTGCTATGGGGTGCGGTCTATTGGCAGGAATGGGA
>JAISSE010000237.1 GCA_031273285.1 Prevotellaceae bacterium | reverse complement strand
ACGGAAACCACCGTCCCGTCCTGTGTGAAAAATTGCAGCACATCCGACTTGTGCTGAACGATTGACACGGATTTTCCGGTAAGAGTATCCGTATACCGTCCGGTAAGATAGTCGACGATGGTAACGACCGGCGAGCCGGCAACTGTTTTCGGGGGATTGTTTCTGTAGCCCCTCATCATCTCTCTGATTTCCTCCAGACCCTCCTTTCCCTTTTTGGTTACCGAAAGCAGTTTTTCTTCGTGCAGACCGAATCGGGAATAAATGTCCAGCAGCAAATCGAACAGCGATTTACCGCTGTCCTTAGCCCAGGCGGCAACTTCGGCAATCATTCCGCAGGATATGACGGCGTCCTTGTCCCGGACAAAATCGCCGATCAGGAATCCGTAACTTTCTTCACCGCCGCAGATAAAGGTTTTTTGCCCTTCGTTTTCCCTCATTACCTCCGCAATGTATTTGAAACCGGTCAGCACATCGAATATTTCAACTCCGTAGCGTTTCGCCATTGTCGTCAGCAGATGCGTCGTAACCACCGTTCTGACGATATATTCGTTGCCCTTCAATCTGTTTTGACGGCTAAGGTTTTCGAGACAGTAATAAGTCAGAATCGACGCCGTTTGATTTCCGTTAAGCAGCTGAAGTTCGCCTTTTTCGTTTCGCACGGCAATACCGACTCTGTCGGCGTCGGGGTCGGTTGCCATAACCAGATCGGCGTTTTCTTCCCGCGCTTTCTTCAGAGCCAGAGCCAAAGCGCTCGATTCTTCGGGATTCGGCGACACGACGGTGGGAAAATTACCGTCGGTTACATCCTGTTCGGGAACGTGTATCACATTTCCGAATCCGAGACCGGCAAGAAATTCCGGAACAAGTTTTACGCCCGTACCGTGCAGGGGGGTATAAACTATCTTTATGCCGTTGCCGTGTTTTGCGATTGCTTCGGGAGAAATCGAGAGACTTTTGAGCCTGTCGAGATAAATCCTGTCCACCTCGTCGCCGACAGCCGTGATGAGTTCCGGATTCGCTTCGAAATTAACCTCTCCGACGGATTTTATCCTGTTCACTTCGTCTATTATATTGACGTCGTGCGGAGAAGTAACCTGCGCTCCGTCGTCCCAGTAAGCCTTGTATCCGTTGTATTCCCTGGGATTATGCGAAGCGGTTATCATTACGCCGGTGTTGCACCTGAAATGCCGCACCGCAAAACTCAGTTCGGGAGTGGGTCTTAACGACGAAAACAGATACACCTTTATTCCGTTGGCGGAAAATACACCTGCAACAACTTCGGCAAAAAAGGGACTGTTGTTTCTGCAGTCGTAAGCGACCGCCGCGCTCAGAGGCTGTTCGGGGAACTGTTTTTTCAGATAATTCGACAGTCCCTGCGTCGCCATGCCGACCGTATATTTATTCATTCTGTTGGTTCCGACGCCCATTATTCCCCTAAGTCCTCCCGTACCGAATTCGAGATCTTTGTAAAAACTTTCCGTCAGTTCCCTGCCGTTGTCCAGCAATTTTTTCACACAATCCCGTGTTTCTTCGTCAAAATCGGCGCCAAGCCAGATTTCCGCACGTTTTCTTATTTCCAAACTATCCATAATATATTAATTTGCTATTTCCGACATGAATTTGATTCTCACCAGTCTGATTTCCTCATCGTCGTATTCGTCGCCCAAAGCCTCAATCGCTTCTTCCAAAGTGCCTGTTTCCGCTTCGTTTCTGAAGAAATCGAATATTTCGTCCCGCTTGTCCTCGTCCAGAACCTGATTTATATAATAGTCGATGTTCAGTTTTGTACCCGAATTTACTATCGACTCTATTTCATCCAGCAGGGACGGTATATCGAGGTCTCTGGCGCGGCAAATGTCTTCAAAATCTATCTTTTTATCAATACTTTGTATGATAAACACTTTATTTCCCGATTTGTTGATCACCGACTTCACCACCATATCCTGCGGACGAATGATTTCCTTTTCTTCGACGTATGCTTTTATCAGTGAAATAAAGGTTTTGCCGTACTTTTTAGCCTTGCCTTCTCCGACGCCCTGACAGTTTTTGAGTTCGTCGACCGTTATGGGATATTGCGTCGCCATGTCTTCCAGCGAAGGGTCCTGAAAAATCACGAAAGGCGGCAGATTCATCTTTTTGGCAACGCTTCGGCATTCCTGTTTCAGCATAGCCAGCAGTTCTTCGTCGCAGGCACCGCCTTCCTTTCCTCCGATCGGCATGTTGTCGTCGTCGTCGCCTTCCTCGTATTCCTTGTCCTGAGTAACCGGTATCGGATAGGGATTTTCCATGAAATCCCGTCCCTTGTCGGTGAGATACAGCAGTCCGTAGTTTTCAATATCCTTGTCGATCAGTTCCTCCACCAGGGCTTTTCGTATTATCGAGTTCCAGAACAGCACGCTTTTGTCCGCGCCTTCTCCGAACAGATCAAGTTCGTCGTGTTCATACGACTGAATCGTGGAGTTCACCGTTCCCGTCAGGATATTCACTATATGTTCGGCTTTGAATCTTTCATTTACGGTAACAATTATGGTCAGGACGAGTTCAATGTCCCTGCTGCCTTCGAACTGCACTTTCGGCGACAGGCAGTTATCGCAATGTTCGCAGTTTTCGACGGGATATTCTTCGCCGAAATAGTGCAGCAGAAGTTTGCGCCGGCATATCGACGATTCGGCGTAGGCAACGGTATCCATCAGCAGCTGTTTTCCGATTTCCTGTTCCGACAGCGGCTTTCCCTGCATGAACTTTTCCAGTTTCTGGATGTCCTTGTATCCGTAGAACAGAATGCACTGCCCTTCGCCGCCGTCTCTGCCCGCCCTGCCGGTTTCCTGATAGTACCCTTCGAGGCTTTTCGGTATATTATAATGTATGACGAAACGGACGTCGGGCTTGTCGATTCCCATGCCGAAGGCTATTGTTGCCACAATTACATCGACATCTTCCAGAAGGAAACTGTCCTGATTGTTCGAACGGGAAATAGAATCCATGCCCGCGTGATACGGCAGGGCTTTTATTCCGTTCACCTGCAGGATTTCCGCTATTTCTTCGACTTTTTTCCTGCTCAGACAGTAAATAATGCCGGATTTCCCTTCGTGGAGCTTGATATACTTTATTATTTCCTTCACCGTATTGACCTTGGGTCGCACTTCGTAATAAAGGTTTGACCTGTTGAAGGAGGATTTGAAAACATTTGCGCCCAGCATGTCCAGATTTTTCTGTATATCGTTCTGTACCTTGGGTGTTGCCGTTGCCGTGAGCGCGATTATCGGCGCCACTCCCGTCCGGGCGATTATCGACCGTATGCGCCTGTATTCCGGTCGGAAATCGTGTCCCCATTCGGAAATACAGTGCGCCTCGTCCACGGCATAGAAAGATATCTTCAACCGCTGGAAAAACAGTATGTTTTCCTCCTTGGTCAATGATTCCGGCGCGACATACAGCATCTTCGTATGTCCGCTCAGGATATCCTCCTTTACCTTGGTTATCTGCGCCTTGTTCAGCGACGAGTTCAAAAAGTGCGCAATGCCCTCTTCTTCGGTGAACCCCCTCATGGCGTCCACCTGATTCTTCATGAGAGCGATCAGAGGGGAAATAATGATCGCCGTGCCTTCCATAATCATGGCGGGCAGCTGGTAACACAGTGATTTCCCGCCACCTGTAGGCATCAGCACAAACGTGTCGTGTCCGGACAGGACACTGCGAATAATTACTTCCTGATTTCCCTTAAAAAAATCAAATCCAAAATATTTTTTAAGATACTCTGTCAGCGAAATATCTGCATAATTTTTCATACAAAATCAAAAAAACGAATCCAATTCAATGTCTATAGCTACGTTACAAT
>JAISSE010000290.1 GCA_031273285.1 Prevotellaceae bacterium | reverse complement strand
TTTGCCAACCCTTCAAAGGTTTGCAAAATATCTTCGCGTTCCACAAACGCCATTTCGCAGTCGATTTGCGTAAATTCCGGCTGGCGGTCGGCGCGCAAATCTTCATCGCGGAAGCAGCGCACGATTTGGAAATAGCGATCGTAGCCCGCTACCATCAGCAGTTGTTTGAACGTTTGCGGGCTTTGCGGGAGCGCATAAAATTCGCCCGGGTTCATCCGCGAAGGCACTACAAAATCGCGGGCGCCTTCGGGGGTCGATTTAATAAGACAGGGGGTTTCGATTTCCAAAAATTGCCGGCTGTCCAAGTAGCGGCGCACTTCCTGCGCCATGCGGTGACGCAGTTTCAGGGCCATTTGCAGGGGCTGGCGGCGCAGGTCGAGGTAACGGAAGCGGGCGCGCAGTTCCTCGCCGCCGTCCGTTTGGTCTTCCATCGTAAACGGCGGCGTATCGGCGGCGTTCAGCACCTGCAATTCGCTCACGGCAATCTCAATGTCGCCGGTAGGGATTTTGGCGTTTTTGCTGCTGCGCTCGGCCACTATGCCGACGGCCTGTACTACAAACTCGCGCCCCAGCGCGTCGGCCGCGGCTTTTACCGCTTCGGAGCTGTTTTCATCGACCGTTAACTGGGTGATGCCGTAGCGGTCGCGCAGGTCGATAAACGTCATCCCGCCGAGGTTGCGCACCCGCTGTACCCAGCCGGCGAGGGTTACTTGTTGTCCTTTGTGTTGCAGGCGCAGTTCGCCGCAAGAATGTGTTCTGTACATAGTGTTGTTTCCGGTGAATGGTTTGGTTTCCGTTGATATAATTGTTTCTTTTTCTGCAAAGGTACAATTTTTTTAAGATTTAAGGAGGCCGCCCACAGTTTTAATTATGAATGATGAATTTCCGCCCACAGATTGCCACAGATTAGGGCAGATTGCACAGATTTTAGATGACACGAATTTTGGCGGATTATGCGGAGAGCAGGGGGCGGTGCGGCATTGCATACGCCGCGCTGAAAGCGCGCGGGCAAGTCCCGCAGGGACGACACTCTATTAACCGTAGGCTTTAGCCTACGGATAGAGTATCCCCTACTACTCCCCAGTCCCGCAGGGACGACACTTGAATATGCCGCAACAAAAAGTGTCGTCCCTGCGGGACTTGGACAGGAGTGTACCGTTCTATCCGTATGCTAAAGCCTACGGTTAATAAAGTGTTGTCCCTGCGGGACGTTTGCAAATTCTCCATACATTCGACAATTTGTCATGCACCCTTTTTTTGAAATCATATGCATCAATTCAAAAATTTTATTTAAATTTGTAACGTATTTATTTTTCTGACATGAATTGCAGATGCTTAATAATGAGCCGGATTTGTTTGGCAACACTGTTTTTTCCGTTCCTTGCGGAACTGAAAGCGCAGGATAAAATTGACGGACAAATCGAAAAAATAGAAAATCTTATCACGCGATTGACCGACAAAGTATCGGTATCGGGAATCGTTAACATGCGTTACCAGTACAGTGATGCCGGCGAAGGCTCCAACGGTTTCGATATCCGTCGCGCCCGTCTTGATTTCAGGGGAACGATTACGCAATCGTTTGACTATCGTATTCATGTGGAGTTTGCGGGGAATCCCCGCATATTGGACGCTTTTGTAAACTGGTGCACCGCGAATGCCGCCTTCAATATAAAAGCCGGAGAGTTCAAAATTCCGTTTTCGCTCGAAAATCCTTACAGCGCCCACGCGCTCGAAACGGTCGACAATTCGATGGTTATAATCGGATTAAGCGGATATGACGATGTGTCGGGAATTTCGGCAAACGGACGGGACATGGGAGTGAATGTTTACGGCAGGTTTTTATCCGTCAGGGATTTCAGTCTGTTCGCATATTCGATGGGGCTTTTCAACGGGAACGGGATAAATGTTTCGGACAATAACAAATCGAAAGATTTTTCGGGGACTGTTTTCGTCCATCCCTTCAGGGAATTTACGCTGTCGGTATCGCACCATAACGGTTCGACGGGACCGCAGGGCGAAAATATTCGGCGCGTACGCACCGGAGGCGGTTTGAGATACGACAATCGCAGGCTGCTTGTCAGAGGCGAATATATTTACGGAACGACAGGGGATACGTACAGCGACGGTTATTATGCGGTTGCAGGATATTTCGTTCACCCGAAAATCCAGACTTTGCTGAAATATGACCGATTCCGGAGAAATATTTCGGAGAAGGAGACACGCCGCACGAACTATATTGTCGGTATCAACTGGTTTCCCCTCAAAAATTTTCATTTCAAGTTGAACTGGTCGTACCGGACAACTGTCGGCAGTTCCGATGTAAACCATCTTGCATTACAATTTTTTGCACTGTTTTGAAAGTATTTATGTAAATTAAAAATAAAAGTCATGAAAAATTTGATTGTATCGGTATTTATTATTTCGGGGATTATTGCCGCAAGTTCGTGCGGGTCGCGACAGCAGGCAAAAAAAGGCGGATTGCAGGGCGAGATTTCCATCTCGGGAGCGTTTGCGCTTTACCCTCTGGCGGTTAAATGGGCGGAGGAATTTCAGAATCTGCATCCGGGAGTGAGAATCGACATCTCTGCCGGAGGCGCGGGCAAGGGAATGACCGACGTTTTGGCGAATGTCGTGGATTTGGGGATGGTCTCGCGCGAAATCTATCCTCCCGAAACGGAGAAAGGCGCTGTTGCTTTCGCCGTCGCAAAAGACGCCGTTATTGCAACAGTCAACGCACAAAATCCCGATTTGGCGAATTTGATGAAAACGGGATTAACCCGCGATGCCGCAATAAAACTGTGGATTACCGGCGAATACACGACGTGGGGACAGATAACCGGCACGGCAAGTACAAGCGCCGTACATGTCTATACCCGTTCCGATGCCTGCGGAGCCGCCGAAACATGGGCTTTATGGATGGGTAAAAAGCAGGAAGACCTCGGAGGAACAGGCGTGTTCGGCGACCCCGGTCTTGCTACGGCTGTGCAAAAGGACGTGCTGGCTATCGGGCTGAATAATATCGGCTATGCTTACGACGAAACAAGCAGAAAACCGAATCCGGAAATGCTGCCCCTTCCGATTGACGTCAATAACAACGGCAAACTCGACCCCGAAGAATTGTTTTACGACACTAAAGACAGTCTGATCACCGCAATAGGCGAAGACCGTTATCCGTCGCCTCCCGCCCGCGACCTTTATCTGGTATCGAACGGAATACCTTCAAATCCCGCTGTTGTCGAATTTATCAGATATGTTTTGACCGACGGGCAAAAACACAATATTCCGGCGGGATATATCAGCCTTTCGGAGGAAAAACTGAAAAAAGGACTGGATTTGATTGAAAAGTGAACGATGCCGTTTCGCGGGTAAAATTATTTGTAGTAATTTCGCGCCGGCAATTTATATAATTACGAATTGAAAATAACGAATTAAAAATGATTTAACATGTTTGCTCACAATGATTCATGTAAATAATACGTGTAAGGATTTTTTGTAATTCATATAAGATTAATTTTTAGAATAAATGAAAGTAATCATAAGCGGAGGCGGAACGGGGGGACACATATTTCCGGCAATTTCTATTGCCAATGCCCTGAAAAAGACGGACAGCGGCATGGAAATACTTTTTGTGGGCGCCGAAAGCCGCATGGAAATGGAAAAAGTGCCGGCGGCGGGTTACGATATTGTAGGGCTGCCGGTTGCCGGATTGCAGCGAAGACTGACTTTCAAGAACTTTGCCGTTCCGTTCAAACTGCTCAAAAGCCTGAATAAAGCCGCAAAAATCATCGAAGATTTCAAACCCGATGCCGTTGTGGGTGTCGGAGGATATGCAAGCGGTCCCGTACTCTGGAAAGCTCAACGCATGGGAATACCGACTCTGATTCAGGAACAAAACTCGTATGCGGGATTGACAAACAAACTTCTGGCGAAAAAAGCCGATGCCGTTTGCGTTGCCTATCAGGGCATGAACCGTTTTTTCCCCGAAAAAAAGATACATTACACGGGAAATCCCGTGCGGCAGGACCTGTTCGGACTGGACGGGATAAAAAACGAGGCTTTGAAATTTTTCGGTCTTGACCCCGGCAAGCCTGTCATTCTGGTGCTTGGCGGAAGTTTGGGCGCACGTACAATCAACGAAAGCATAGCCGGCAGCCTGCACGAGTTCGAAACCGGCAATATCCGGCTTATCTGGCAAACGGGCAAACATTATTTCGGGACGGCTTCGAAACTTGCCGAAAAAAAACCGTCCGTCAAAGTTTTCGATTTCATCCGTAACATGAATTATGCGTTTTCCGCCGCGGATGTAATAATATCCAGAGCGGGAGCCGGCACAATATCGGAACTTTGCATAGTCGGGAAACCGGCTGTTCTGGTGCCGTCGCCGAATGTTGCCGAAGATCATCAGACAAAAAATGCGATGGCTCTGGTGAACAAAAACGCGGCAATAACGGTTAAGGATGAAGACGCAGGGAACAAACTGGCGGCAACGGCAATCGAATTGATTAACAACAAATCGCTGTCCGACAGGCTGAGCGGCAACATATCGAAACTTGCCATGCCCGGCGCCGCCGACGAAATCGCAAACAGAATATTAACAATTGTAAAACAATATAAATAAATGATTTTATGAAGCATAATTTTAATGCAGGTCCTTCGATTCTACCTCGACAGGCAATTGATGCAACGGTTGAGGCACTGAAGGAATTCAACGGTTCGGGTCTTTCCATTGCCGAAATATCACACCGTTCCGCGGGCTGGGACGATGCGATGGACGAAGGTCGCGCTCTGTGGAAAGAACTGCTGTCGATTCCCGACGAATACGAAGTTTTGTTTTTGCACGGCGGCGCAAGTCAGCAGTTCCTGATGTTGCCCTATAATCTGCTGCAAACCAAAGCGGCATATCTTGATACGGGCGTATGGGCGACAAAAGCAATCGAAGCGGCGAGATATTTCGGCGAAGTACGGGTCGTTGCCTCCGGAAAGGATTCAAACTATTCCGTGATACCGAAATACGAAATACCGGCGGATGTCGATTATTTCCACTTTACGTCGAACAACACGATATTCGGTACCGAAATACACACCGACCCCGATTCGCCCGTCAATCTGATTTCGGACATGTCGTCGGACATACTTAGCCGTCCGGTAGATGTTTCCAAATATGCCGTGATATACGGCGGCGCTCAAAAGAATGCGGGAACGGCGGGTCTGGCTTTTGTGATAATCAGAAAAGATGTTTTGGGCAGGGTTTCGCGCGATATTCCCGCGTTTTTCGACTACAGAACGCACATCAAAAACAAATCAATGTACAATACTCCTCCCGTCATCCCGATATTTATGATGAAGGAGACACTGAAATGGCTGAAAAGCATCGGAGGTGTGGCGGAAATAAGCAGAAGAAACAAAGCCAAAGCCGACTGTCTGTATAACGAAATCGACAGAAATTCCGTATTCAAAGGCACGACGGCAACGGAAAACCGTTCGATAATGAACGTATGTTTCGTGCTTAACGAAAAATATGCCGGAAAAGAAAATGACTTTATGGAACTGTCGAAAAAATACGGCATTGCAGGCATAAAAGGACACCGTTCGGTAGGAGGATTCAGGGCTTCGCTTTACAATGCGTTGCCGCTGGAAAGCGTGGAAGTGCTTGTCGACTGCATGAAGGAATTTGAAAGGATTACAGGCTAAAAATCCGTTTTTATCGTCCGACATACGTTCGACTGTTTTGTATTTTCAAAAAAAGGTGTACCTTTGTCCCCGCAATAAACGACTGTTTATTGCATGTTGGCGCGGTAGCTCAGTAGGTTAGAGCGCATGATTCATAATCATGAGGTCTCCGGTTCAATCCCGGATCGCGCTACAGAGGTTGTTCTGCTTGGTAAATAAGGTTGCGAATAAGGTTTTTTACCCGCAGGCGTCCCGTGTGTGATTGTCGCCGCTGCCTGAAAGGAAGGACTTTAATGTTTCAGTCCTGCCTTTTTTGTTACTCCGTACAAGCGAGCCGCAGTGCGGGGGCGCGATGGATTTTTGTCGTACACCACGCGGAGAGTATAATCATCCCCTTTGTGTCTGTTTTTTATCTCTTTGTCATGGGTGTTTCAACTCTCAACTATTACCGGACTTTTTTCATTACTACGGCAGTTCGGGCGGGAAGATAAACTTTCAGCAGATGCCGTGCATGATACGGATGTGTAGGGTACGGACAGTCCTCGTCGATTCTGCCGAATCCGTTGAACGAAGGAGAATCGCTGTTGAGGATAATTCTGTACTGACCTTTATCCGTGTCGATTGCATAATCGGTAAACGATTGTACGGGGTTGAAATTGAAGAAGAACACAATGTCTCCGCGTTTGAATATCAGCACCTGCGCTTCGTTGTTCAGGGCTATGGCAAACGGCTCGTATTCGAAAATCTTCTCACGCTTGACAAGGGCAATCATGGCTTTGTCGAACTCCGCCAGAAAACGGTATCTCAGATTGGTGTCGTCTCTAAGCGACCATTGCCTGCGTGCAT
>JAISSE010000167.1 GCA_031273285.1 Prevotellaceae bacterium | reverse complement strand
CGCATACTGGGCATCTATTCCGACTTCACCCTCAAAACCCTGAGCGAGGTGGACAGGGCTGCCCGTCCGCTATCCGACGAACTGGCTTACGTGAAGATGTATCTTGATTTGGAGAAAATACGCTTTCTCGACAAGTTCGACTTCCGTATCCACGTGGACGAAGGGGTGGACAGGGACGTCCGGCTGCCGAATATGATTCTGCACACCTGGGCTGAAAACGCCGTCAAGCACGGTCTCACGCCGCGCAAGTCGGGCGGACTGTTGCAGATAAACGTCTCGCAGCGCGGACGGTTTGTCTGCGTAAGCGTGGAAGACAACGGTGTGGGACGCGCGCACGCCGACCGCAATCCCCATCGCCACAGCACGAAACAGGGACTTTACATCCTCAACCGTCAGATAGAAATCTACAATCGCTTCAACAGCGAGAAAATCCGCCAGCGCGTGGAAGACCTTATACGCGACGGACAAGCGGCGGGAACACGTTTCTCGATTGAAGTCCCGCCGAATTTTGAATATGTCAATTGAATGTTATGAACGATATTGTTGCAATAATTGTGGAAGACGAATTTCATCCCCGGCAGATGCTGCTGAATAAGCTGGAACAGCTCTTCCCTGCCGTAAAGGTAGCAGCCGAGTGCGAAACCGCCGAAACAGCATTGCGGGAGATCCTCCGGCTAAAACCCGACCTGATATTTTTGGACATCCAGTTGCCCGACAAAAACGGGCTGTGGCTTGCCGACCGGTTGATACAGGAAAAATGCGAATCCTTCACGCCACCGGAAATCATTTTCACTACAGGCTACATCTATTCGGAATATCTGCTGGAAGCCTTCCGGCTGGCGGCGGTTGATTATCTCGTCAAGCCCGTTAAGCCCGAAGACCTGATAAAAGCCGTCAACCGCTACAGAGAACGTGCCGGAGCATCCACCGGCATACAGAATCTCGCGGATGCCATCCGACAGGAAAAATTGTTGAAATTCAGGAATCTCAACGGAATGCTCCTCGTACAGCCCGAAGACATAGCATACGTCAAAGCCGACAGCGACTATGCCCGAATGTTCCTCGCCAACGGCGACGATGAAGAAATTTTCGAACGGCTGGGAACTATCGAATATAATCTCCCGAAAGAGATATTTGCCCGCGCTGGCAGGAGTTATATCATCAACCTGCGGTATATCCGCAAAATCAATACCCGAAATTCCACCGTTGTAATCGCCACTCCACATATCTCCCGCACAATCAAAATCTCGGAAGGCGGTCTTAAACAGATTAAAAACTTGATTTAGACATGAAAAATAAACGGGTACAATTCAAAATGATTAAGCGCGTATGTGAAAAGGATTGCCGATTTACAGGGAAATACAGATGATTTGAAACGTGTTATACGGCAGAATGTTATGAAATTTCCGATTTAAGCGGCAAGCCTTTTCGGATACAAATTCGGCTGTTCGCCGGATGTGCAAATTTTCCGCAAAATCGGCAAATGTGAAAAATTGATTACTTTTGCAAAAAAATGTATGGGACGTATAATGTCTATTGATTACGGCAGAAAAAGAGTCGGACTGGCGGTAACAGACCCGCTGCAAATTATAGCAACCGCTTTGGATACAGTTCATTCAAAGGATGTGCTGGAGTATATCGAAGCATATATCCGAAAGGAATATATCGAACTTTTTGTGGTAGGATTGCCCAAAAATCTGGATAATACGGACGCCGAATCGATGGCGGACGTCAAGCCGTTTGTAAAAAAACTGGAAGCAAAATTCAATATTCCGGTTGTCTGGGTTGATGAAAGATTCACATCCAAATTAGCCATGCGCGCGATGATTGATTCCGGCGTGAAAAAATCGGAACGCAGAAAAAAGGAAAACACCGACAAGATTAGCGCTGTCATTATTTTGCAGTCATATCTTGAATCGATTTCACTGAAATAAATTATTGTGTAAAAAAAATGATATTACCGATTTATCTGTACGGGTCGAATGTGTTGCGCGAAAAGACAGAGCCTGTAACGCCCGATTATCCTGATTTGAAACAGTTGATAGACAACATGTTCGAGACAATGCATCATGCCGAAGGAGTAGGATTGGCTGCACCCCAGATCGGCAAAGCAATACGTCTGTTCGTTATCGACGCCGATCTTATAGCCGAAGAATATCCTGAAGCTAAGGATTTTAAGAAAGCATTCATTAATCCCGAAATTATCGAAACAGGCGGCGAAAGTTTCGTCTATCGGGAAGGCTGCCTCAGCATTCCGAATATACGGGAAGACATTGCAAGAGACAGTATGGTAAAAATCAAGTATTTTGATGAAAATTTTACCGAACATACCGATGTTTTCGATGGAATAATTTCGCGGATTATTCAGCATGAGTATGACCATGTGGAACAAATCATGTTCACCGACCGATTGTCGCAGCTGAAAAAAAAGCTGTTGAAGAGGAAACTCGACTGTATCAAAAACGGAAAAAATGTGCCGTCGTATAAAGCGCGAATAAATTAATCGACAGATGATTACTTGACGAATATGCCCGATTACAAACAAATAGTAACATTAACAACCGACTGGATGGATAAAAGTTACTATGCCAGAATGATTGAAGACAAAGATGCGCCCAGAGTGTATCTTGTCGGAGACCATTATGTTGCACAGCTGAAAGGCTGTCTCAGGCAATTGTCGGCAAACATCGAGATTTTTGATATTTGCAACACCATTCAGGCTTTCAGCCTGCTTCAGACGGGTTATGTTCTGCGCACTTCGTATCGGTTTTTCCCGCAGGGAACGGTTCATTTGATAGGCGTAAACAGCGAACCATCGGAGACTAACAGTATATTTTTGATTAAACACGACGGTCATTATTTTACAGGCGCCGATAACGGTCTCTACAGTATTGTTTTTGAGGATGATGAGCCTGAATCGGTATACGAACTCGTTCCGGAAATGCTGTATGAATTTATTCCTGATTTAGTCCCGAAATCATTCTTCAACCCTGATTTTGAGTTGAAACGTCCCAAACAGTTTACGGGTTTTTCTGCCGTCAAGATATTTGCGACGGTTGTAAACCACATAATGAACGGCAGGGAGCTGTCCTTACTGGGTAAACCCGCCCGCATCAACAGAGAAAAGTCCTTGTTAAAAGCCACTTACACCAGAGACGTCATATCGGGAAGCGTTGTTTTTATCGACCATTTCGGAAATCTTATTACGAACATC
>JAISSE010000065.1 GCA_031273285.1 Prevotellaceae bacterium | reverse complement strand
GATTCCGCCCGTTGCCGAAAGCAGCGACATGGCTACATCCTGACGGCTGAGACCGATGCTTCGGGCGACGGGCTGGTTGTAATCCACCGTCAGTGCGGGAATTTTGGGTTCCCAGTCGGAATTTATGAGAAATATTCTGCCGCTGTTCCGCATGATTTCCTGCACCCGTGCGGTGATGCCGCGCAAAACCTCCGGGTCGGGTCCGTTGACTTGAACTTCTATCGGATACTTTCGGTACATGAGATTGTAACGTTTTAGCCGCACGTAGGCTTCGGGATAGGCGCCCGTGAGATATGTCTGTATTTCCTCCATATTCGATACAAGTTCCTTCGGGGAAGTAAAATCCACAATCAGTTCGCCGTAGGAGAGCGAAGGGTCGGCAATGCTGCGCACCAGATTATAGCGGGCGGGAGTGGCGCCCGTCGAAGTCGTTACATGAGTAACCTCTTTGCGGGCAAGCAGATAATTTTCAATAGCCGTCAGGTCGGCTTTAACCTGCGTGCTGTTCACGCCTTCGGGCAGTTTGTATTCGATATAGAGCTGGTCGTAACTCATGTCGGGAAAAAATCCCTGCGGCAGCAGCCGGTAGCAGTAGGCGCTTGCAGCCAGCAGTAAAACGGCGATTCCGACGGACAGCGACTTGTGATGCAGTCCCCATGTAAGAATCCTGCGCAGGGCACGGTACGATTTACTGTCGAACGGGGCTGCGGCTTTTTGTTTGTGCCTGAGCGGCAGCATGGCGTTGGACTGTATCGGCACCTGCGTCAGCGCCAGCAACCAGCTTAGCAGCAGCGAAACAGCCAGCACGATAAACAAATCGCGCACATAGATACCCGCCGTGTCGGGCGACAGGAAAATCGGCAGAAAGGCAAGGATGGCTATCAGCGTGGCAGCCAGCAGTGGAATGCCCGTTTTCCGTCCGATAGCCGTAAGCGCTTCGCGTCTGCCTTTGCCGCGCTTCAAATCGACAAGGATACCGTCGATTATCACAATGGCGTTGTCCACCAGCATTCCCATAGCCAGCACCAGTGCGGCTAATGACACCCGTTGCAGCGTCCCGTCGAATATGTTCAGTACAAAAAACGAACCGGCAACAACTGCCAGCAGGCTCGTCCCGATGATAACGCCGCTGCGAAATCCCATGGCAAGCATCAGCACTCCGATAACAATAAGTATGGATTCGAGCAGATTAATCATAAATGCGCCCAGCGCCTCGTTCACACGGTCGGGCTGAAAAAACACCTTGTGCAGGGCGATTCCCGCGGGCAGGCGACCTGCCTGCAGTTCCGCGAGTTTTGCCTCCACCCGTTTGCCGATTTTGGTAATATCCGTGCCGCTTAGCGCCGAAACGGCAATACCGACGGCAGGCTGACGGTCGTAGCGCATTTCGTTGCGGACGGGATTTTCGTAGCTTTCCACCACGCGGGCGATGTTGCGCAGTCGCAGCTGGTCGCTTTCGTGTCCCTGCAGCAGAAGGTTTTCAATATCGGCAACAGTCCTGTACCTGTCGTTTACCGATACGCGCAGGCGGTTGTTTCCGCTTTCGTAATAGCCCGAATACACTGTTTTGTTCTGCCCGCCGAGGGTGGCGAGCACTTCGGCGGGATGCACGCCCAGCATAGCCATGCGGTCTTCGTACAGTTCGATGTTGAGGCATTTTTTGAGTTCGCCGTAAACAATTACCTGTGCCACACCGTCGATATCCTGTATCTCGCGCTTGACAAGTCCGGCATATTCGCCGAGTTCGCGGTCGGAAAAACCGTCGGAGGTCATGGCGTAAAATATGCCGTACACATCGCCGAAATCGTCGAGTACCACGGATTTTCCGGCGCCTTCGGGCAGACGGCTTTGCGCGTCGGACACCTTGCGTCGCAAAATATCCCACAACTGCTCCACATCCCCGTTTTTCACCAGAGTGGAAAGCTCCACCGTAATCATCGACACGTCATTCATCGAACGGCTTGCGACGCTGTTGAGGTCTTTCATCGAACGGATACTTTTTTCAAGAACATCGGTTACTTCCAGTTCCACCTGATGAGCCGACGCCCCCGGATAAACGGTTATCACCATCGCCTGTTTTACTTTGATTTCGGGGTCTTCCAGCTTGCTCATGTCATTGAATGCGAATACGCCGCCGACGACAAGGACGGCTATCAGGAAATACAGCAGCCTGCGGTTCTTCAAAGCCCATTTCCCCATATCTCTCATAATAAACCTCCTGTATTGGACGGTGATACGGCGGGCAGCAGTTTGACCTTTTCGTTTTGACGCAATGCGTGAACGCCTGCCGTTACTATTATTTCTCCTTCGTTCAACCCCTCGGACACGACCACCGTTCCGTCGGAAAGAATTTCGTCGGGACTGATATTGCGTGCCTCTACGGTCTGCGTATCACTGTTGTAGACCCATACCGACGGCGTGTTCCGGATTTCGAACATTGCCGAAAGCGGAATACATACCCGCGCTGTTTTCTCCGGTTTGAGCCGTATCGTTACCATTGCCGTCATGCCGGGTATAAGCTGCGGTTTCGCACCGTCCTTAATCTTCAGTCGCATGGTGTACAGCTGATTGAGATTTGCTTTTTGTGCTATGCCGACAAGTTCAAGCGGAAACGCACTGTCGGGATAAATATCGACCGTGCAGGCGAACGATTCGAACTGCTCGCGACGGATGAAATCGGATGAGGGGATGCTGATTTCCACTTCCGGAGAATTTGTGCCGATCATCGAAATAACTGGCATTCCCGCGCCGACGGTCTCGCCGGCGTCGAAAAATTTCTTTTGCACGTATCCCTCGAACGGGGCGCGCAGTTTGGTGTCGGTCAAAGCGTTTTTATGCGCGTCGTATTTTGCGGAGATTTGATTGAGACCGTACACCGCCTTGTCGTAATCGTTGGGAGTTACACTTTTTTTTTCGTACAGCGCGAAAATCCGTTCGGCTTCGGATTTTATTCTGTTGTATTCGGCTTCGGTGGCGGACAGCTGCAAGGCGTAATCGCGCGAATCGATTTCAGCAACTACCTGTCCTTTTTTTACATGAGTACCGACATTCACATATACCTTTGATACAGGTCCGCTTATACGGAAAGAAAGATTGACGTCGGCAGCCGCTTTTACTTTGCCGGGAAACGTTACACCGGGCTTTTCGCCGTAAACACGCACGGTATCAACCTTGACGGTTTTGACGGTTTCGACGGTTTTTTCATGCCTGCAGGTTGAAGACATAAACATTAATCCGACTGATAACAAGACAAATACTTTTTTCATTTG
>JAISSE010000212.1 GCA_031273285.1 Prevotellaceae bacterium | reverse complement strand
ACGCCCACCAAATCGCAGAATCCCATAATGAAAAACCCGAAAAGAACAGGCGACGTCTTTATTACCGATGATAATACTTTCTTTTTCATAAATCTTTTTTTTAATGGTTAATGATTAATGGTTAATGGTTAATTTTTAACCATTTATCATTAACCATTTATCATTTATCATTAACCATTTATCATTAACCATTTATCATTAACCATTAACCATTTATCATTAACCATTAACCATTTATCATTAACCATTTATCATTAACCATTTATCATTAACCATTTATCATTTATCTTACAAATGCTTTAACCATCATTACTTTTCCCCTGTCCTCGTTTGTGAGCGTATACGATTGCGCCGCAGCGGGGATGACAAAAGTTTCGGCATAGTTAAAACGCTGTTTCAGTCCGTTGGCTGTTTCGAGCAGTACGGACTTTCCTTCGACCAGCATCCAGACATGACATTTCCCCTGCGTCTGCACGGTAATCCGCTTCTCGAAAGTATGCCGGTGAATATCGTAAAAATGCAGCGGATGCGTCGGCAGATGTTCAATGATTTCGTCTTCGTCCCGTTTCAGCATGCGGGGCTTTGAAATCAGTTCCCTTTCCACTCTTTCGCCTTTCAGAGCGAAATCAACATTTTTCATTCCGTGCTCGATGTTGATGGGACGCGGACGTCCGTCCAGATCGAGACGCAGCCAGTCGTACATCTTAAAAGTGAAAATGTAAGGAGCGCTGCTGATTTCCAGAACCAAATTGTCTTTACCCGAAGCATGAATAGTCCCGTTCGGAATCAGGAAAAGCCCGTGTTTCCTTGCGGGGAATTTTCGAACATATCTGTCGATATCGACGGGTATGGACTGTGTTTCGCTTCGGACTAACTCTTCGCGGAATTTTTCGGGCTGTATATCCTCCTGAAAACCCAGATACACTTCCGCCGAATCCTTACAGTCGAGAATATAATATGTCTCGTCCTGAGTAAAAGGCATTCCAAATTCCCGCCGGATATATTCCTCGCGCGGATGACACTGAATGGAAAGATTGCCGCCGTCGAAAGTATCCAGAAAATCGAATCGGATGGGAAAATCGTATCGAAACCTGTCGGCGCAGTCGCCGAGCGTTTCCCTGTATCCTGCATACATCAGGAAATCGAAGGACACTTCCAGACGATAGCCGTCGCTCTCGAACATCAGTCCGTTTTCATACGTCATCAGTTCGAACGACCATGCTATATTTTCGGCGTCGCCGTTCAATCCGCAGATATTGTTTTTTATCCAGTTTCCGCCCCATGCTCCGGGTTCAAACCATGGACGCACACGGAAGAAATTCCGGCTCATCTCCGCCAGAGCTTCCCGCAAATCGTCGCCCGTCATCCACAAATAACCGTCGGGACGCTGTCCGTCGACAATTATCCCGATGGACGGAAGCAGTTGTGCTTTATGCCTGTTTAACACCTGCCAGTCGACAAAATACGCCTGTTTGTACATCACTCTGGAATCCGCCGGCGTGTCGAATCCCAGATTGAACGCCCGTCCGGCGCGCATACGGAATTGAAGTTCATTTTTGGGCAAATCCACGTAAATCAGGGGAGCATCCCAGCCGGCGAGAGCCGAGCCGCATCCGACCAGAATGTTAATGTCGGCATCGGGATTCGGACTGATTTTGTGCAGCCTGTCCATATCGAACCAGTCCGAAAGATTTTTGCCGGTGATTTTTCCGAAAATGGAATCATCATCTCCAAGACAGGGTTTAATCATTTCGTACAGTTCGTCTTTCTGTTTTAAAGCGGCGTCGCAGTGAAACCAGCATACATTTTTGTTCAGTTTCAAAAATTCCGTGTTTAAATCTTCAATCAGACAGTCCCAGAATACGCCCTCATATCCGTCGATGACAACCGTTTTATGGCGGGCAATCCGGGCAGCCAGAGTGTCGCTGCCGCCGTGAATTTTCCCCGTTCCGACGGGAAACGCCGGATAAATGTCGTAATGTCCCCGAATGCTCGGAGAAGTTTTTTCGGGAGCCGGAAACTGTGTCGTTTTGCGGAAAAGACTGTTTTTTGCAGTTGTCGCGCGGGTTTGCAGGCGGGCGTACATGGCGGCTCCCGTCAGGGACGCACTGTCCCACAAACTCGAAATGCGAATGTTTGTGTCCGGAATATTTTTCTTTTCGAGTTCCGATAGCAGTCCCGGCAAAAACAGCTGCGAAGATTTTGCAATACTTCCGCCTATAACAACAGTATCGGGATTAAACTGCCTGATCCATGGCGCAAGAAAATCGGCTAAACCGGACGAAAACCCGTCGAATATGGCTCGCGCCGACGGGTTTCCCTGCTGTGCATACTGTGCAATTTCCCTGACGCCGTCTACATTTTCGCCTGTTTTTTGCTGCCATGCCTTCACAAATCCGCGTGTGGAAAAATAATCGTCGGCAATACTTTCCTTAAAGGGAACATTGTACAGATAACCGTTCGGAGGAATCCCGACGCCGGTTTCCCGGAAAACTCCATCGACAAGAAAAGTCGAGCCGAATCCGGTTCCAAGCGTCAGAGCCAGACAGCGTTTGCTTCCCCGGGCTGCTCCCGCATAATATTCGCCCAGAGCAAACGCCGTCGCATCGTTGACAAAACACAGCCGGGCTGTGTTGTCGTCCAAAATGGAACGAAACGCTTCTTTTATGTTGAGTCCGAACAGGGAATTGAATTTCTGCACGCCTTCGATTTTGGAAATACCCCGCGAATAATCGAACGGTCCGGGCATGGCAAAACCGATTCCCGCAATATCGTCAATTCCGGCTATTGTCTTTCGGATAACTGATTTCCATACCTGTACCGTTTCATCGCCGGAACCGTTTCCGTCGACCGGCGCTGTCCGTAACGTTCCGTCGATAATGCCGTTTACAGGCTCCACCCATGCAGCGGAAATATGAGTTCCTCCGATATCCGCTCCGATATAAATTTCTTTACTCATTCATTATGTTTGATTATATAAATCACAAAAGATAGTTACATTAACCATTAACCATTAACCATTCGTAATTTTTAATTGTATATCCCCGTCACAGTTTACAATTTTATTTTAATAAATTTATTTCCGAAAGGCGCAAAACCGACCTCGTTCAATCCGCTTTCGACGGTTTCCTCTATCGCATTGACAACCGAAAATTCCAGAGCTTTTCCCGTGTTGTCGATGATTTGCAATGTTGTCGCTTTTCCATCCAGTTCTCTGATATTTAGCAGTAAATAATCCTTATCGACAGACGGCGTCGCGGATGTCATCAAAAAATTGTCGGCATTGAACCGGAATGAAGAGAACAAATCGGGAAGTTGATTCGACTTCCCTTCGGGCATCACTCTCGCATATATCGGAACACGCGACCCCCAGCCGAATTGTGTTGCCAATGTGTTGGAACTGTTGTCGGTCGAAGTCAGATAATAGTTCCACCGCAGTTCGCCTTCCTGCGAGGCTCTGAAATTGGTCGTCCAGTAATTGTTTGTTACCCACGAATAAACATGAGGCAAATCATAACTTTTTTTACGCTGATATTTTCCGGTGTTTATCCCGCCCATCTGAAACAGGGGAATCAGGTTGCTGCCGACAATAAACTGCGCTTTACCGTTTCGGGCTGCGACAAAATTCTGTACCGTATTCCAGTCGGATGCAGTGCCTTCGAGCTGATTTTCGCCGGAATTGACAACGCCGCCCTGAACATCGAAATACAGTTTCGCATTGTCCAGTTTGAACGGAAAAGCAACGTATATGCCGTCGGGATCGGTAATCGGAGATTTTTTGACTGCATAATTCAATTCAATTCTTTTTTCGTGATGAAAAAGACGCACTTCCGCTTTCACTCCGAAATCGGCGTCGCAACAGTCCGATTTACCCTGAATATGCACGCTTTGATAGATAGCGCCATTGACTCCCGCGCGAATTTGAATATCCGTCAAACCCTTACGCTTGTAATCGGTCAGAGTGTAGCGTTCCATCTGATTTCGGTTTCCTAATGTTTCATAGACAAAAGCGCCCAATTGCCAGGGAGAATCGGAATCAACCATTTCCATCTGCATTTTTTTATCAACCAGACTTTTGATGTTTCCGGTCAAAGAATCGAAACTTATTTTGAAATATTCGTTTTCGATTTCATATTTGTGCAGTGCCGTATGCGACTGCTCGGGACGGTTACCGTCTTCAACCGTTATGCGATATGTTTTATATCCCATCGGAGGAATATTTTCCGCAAAAATCGCATAATACGTACCTTCGCTGCGCGAGCGTATCGGTTGAGTTTTAAGTTCCTTACCCTCTGCATCCGTTATCCTGAACGCTTTGTTCTGCGGAATGATTTCATGGTCGATATACAGTTCAACCATTCCCGAACGGCTCCAGTTCAGAGTATTGTAAAATGTTACCGACGGAAATTCGCCGCGGGGGATATATCCCTGCAACAAACCGGCTGAGGTTTCGTACAGTATCTGGGCATTTTTCAGCGCTTCCCACGCATACGAACCTTTTTCAGCCCATTGAACCTGACTGTTTTCGCAATACGGATTGGATATGCTTTCGGCGGCGCCATAAGTATGTTCGTCATAAAACAGCAGATTTTCATGTATATGCCGGATTTTATCGAAAATTATCGCAGGCAGTTTCTGACCCTTTGCCACAGCCATCGACAGTAAACCCTGAATGGCAATCATATCCGAATGAGTTTTTCGGGCGGCGGCTGTTTCTCTGGCTGCCGACCCGAAACCGTCTGTCCACCAGTCGGGATACGCTACTCGAAAAACCGGCAGCTGATCATCGTATTTTTCTGTTACATAGTCCATAAATTCGTGAAATACCGCGCTTCTAAGTTTCGGACTTGCATATTTGTTATTCCAGTCGCGTATCAGGTTGCTTTCGCGCATGGAAGGAGGGGAATTGTCGGTGCGATATCCGGAATACTGTACGGAAACGGCGTCGAAAGGATATCCCTTCTGTTCAAGGTTTTTGAGATAATTAAACACTTTGGGAGCCATTGTTTCGTAATCGGATTTTTCGATTCCCCAGTGGTTGCCGGTCATATAATGGTCTGAACGGTAGGAGTAGACAGATTTTCCCGACGGCGATTCCCATTTATAAACTGTGGGACGATCGAAGGGAATCAATGCCCGATGCCCGTTTTCGCCCATCGAAAAATATTTGACGCCGATATCCGGCATATAATCAGCCAAACACCAGGCTATTCCGTTGACGTCATTTTGCATTGCGGTAACAACGGGAATCCCAAGTCGCTTAAATTCACGAATCGGTTCAAGAAATGTTTTCAAAGAGTTTTCATCCACAATTTCCGACATGTTAAAAAACATTCCGGCGACTTCGATTTGCCCGTTTTTGACATATTTCAGGAACTTTTGAATCTGTTCTTCAGGTCTGTACTGCAAATATTCCCTCACAGCCCAGGCAGCTTCGCAAGTCCACCGGAATTTGGCGTCGTCGGGATAATCTTCCGTTAATTCGCAGTATTCGACGGCATAGTCAATATACCGTATATGTTCGGCAAGGATTTCTGTCTGCGGTTTAGTGTAACCTATGTCGGTATGAGTATGTTGCACAAGATATACCGTCCGTTGTTTGACAGGCGAAACCCTGGCGGTAATTTCTCCTGCCGGTTTCGAATTGATTGACAGTCCAATAATTACATCGGTTTCTGTTGTTACTTCGGGCACACTCGTTTCAATTGAATTAATTCCTGTTGCAAGTTTGATTTGCTCATAAATATTTCCATTGATAACGATATTTGCCGTTTGCGGTTTTCCCCAATTAACGGTATGGACAACAACGGGTTGTCTTAACTCGCGATTTTTACCGTAAATCAGTGCCTCTCTAACATCAAAATCAAGCATCTTGATTCCGCCCGAGATTTTGGTCGGTTCGAGTTCATTGCCTGTTGTCAGAACAATGTTGTCGAACACCGCCCAGCTTCCTGTTTTCGAGCGTATAACAACTGTGTTGTCTCCTGTTTTCAGGATATTTTCAGGGATTTCAACGACAGTACTCAAATTTTCGGGATTTGTTCTGCGGTTTTCAAAATACCTGTGATCTTTTCCTGCCGGAATACGCACATCAACTTTGTAGCCGTTCACAGTGATTTCCAGTAACGGCGACGAATAGGAATGCGTTTCGACAAAGTTCAACTCCAGTTTTGCATCCGTCGGAGAAGTCATATTCCTGATACCAAAACATATAACTATCTGTTTGCCGGTACTTCCCGCCCAGGAGTCGTCTGCGCCCGGCAGCACAAACGGGAAATCGGTTTTGGGATTGTTTCGCCCGATTTCGTACAGAACAGCTCTGTTTCCGAACTTTTCCGAATATCGCCTGTAATCGAACGGACCCAATGCAAATTCTTCGGCGCTTTTGTTTTTTTGTCCTATCTGCCACAAAACAGATTGGGCAAATGTACCCGATGCAATACCCGTTATTGCAAAAACCAGTAAAATAATATTTTTTCTCATCTCAATTAAATATTTAATTATTAATCATTTTAATCTTATACCATGCCCATATGTCTGAACATATAAACATGCAAATATGGGACTTTTTTTTTAAACCGAAAAAAAATTTCAAAAAAATGAGGTGTCTCAAAAGGGATGCATTTCAAATTGGCGTATACGAAAAAAGTCCCGCAGGGACGACCCCGGCTGTGAGCGCCCTGACAGGGTTCAAAACCCCTGGGCAGGGAGCTTCACAATTCAAAAAAAATATCTAAGTACATGACAAAAATTTAAATACATTTAAATTATTTGAGTTACAGATATTTAACAGGATATTTGCAATACATTCCAGTCCATATTTGAAAAAACTTTTCGCCCGTCTGCCGTGCG
>JAISSE010000332.1 GCA_031273285.1 Prevotellaceae bacterium | reverse complement strand
GCTGCGCCGTAGCAATGACAGCTACGCCGAACGAAAAAGTCGCCAAGCAGCCCGAAGGGCTTAATTTTCATAACCGCAGGTCAACGACCTGCGGGAAAGTATCCGTATGTTCTCTGCCTGAAAGGCAGGACTGAAACGTAAATTGAAACACCCATGACAAAAGATAATTTTAGACACACAGGGGGGATGATTATACTCCCGCGCGGTTTGGTTTTGTGCATTAACACTGCGCTTCGGGCTTAATGCCGCGACATGTAGAGACGGGGCGCGCCCCGTCTCCACGTGTCCTGTCTCCGCAATGTCGCTGAGGAGACGGGGCACGCCCCGTCTCTACAATATCGCGGCGGAGGATTCAGGAATAGAAATTATAAACAGATGAAAATCGGCATAGCCAAACGTAAGTTCGACGCAGTCAATTGAAAAATCGACGCAGTCAAACACACCCTTTTTTTACCGTTTGTGTGGAATTCAAAAATTTCATGTATATTTGCGGCATCATTTTTACAATCATGAGTAAAAGCAAAATATGGATAAGGACATTGAAAACAAACTAAATAAATTGCAGTTCGAATGAAGAAACTCTTTTTGCTGGATGCATATTCTTTGATATTCAGGGCGCATTATGCATTTATACATCGACCCATAACCACTTCCGACGGATTCAACACTTCGGCGATATTCGGCTTTACGAAAAGTTTGCAGGAGGTGTTGAAAAAGGAACGTCCGTCGCATATCGCGGTGGTTTTCGACCCGCCGGACGGGTCGTTCAGGCGCAGGCTGTATCCCGAATACAAGGCTACCCGGCAGCAAACGCCGGAAGCCATAATCGCCGCCGTCCCCGTAATCAAGGAGATATTGCGGGCATACAATATTCTCACTGTGGAAATTGCGGATTTTGAGGCTGACGACGTGATTGGCACTATGGCAAAACGCGCCGAAAAGGAGGGTTATACGGTTTTCATGATGACTCCGGACAAGGATTACGGTCAGCTGGTGTCCGACAATATATTTATCTACAAGCCCAAACGTTCGGGAAACGAAGTTGCGATACTCGGGCGCGAGGCGGTTTGCGAGCAGTATGCCATCAGCCGCCCCGAACAGGTCATCGACATTCTTGCGCTGTGGGGCGACGCCGTCGACAATGTCCCCGGAGCGCCGGGCATAGGCGAAAAAACAGCCATGAAATTAGTCGGCGATTACGGAGATATCGACGGAATATACAGGAATATCGACAGACTTTCGGGCAGGCAGAAGGAATCGCTGGTACAAAACGAGGAGCAGGTGCGTCTGGCAAAAAAACTTGTAACCATCATTACCGACATTCCCTACGAATGGGATGATGAAGCTCTGGAACGAAAAGACCCCGATACCGACCGGCTGACGGAACTGTTCGGCAGATACGAATTTTTCTCGATGCTTAGGGAACTGGGCAGAACGCCGGTGTCGCCGGAAACCGCGACACGGGAAGCGTTCGGGCAGCTCGCGCTTTTCGGCAATGGCGGCGATGTCGAGGAAAATCAGGCGCCCGCCAAAACCCACAGGACAATCGAGGACATTGAACACGAATACACTCTGGCGACAACCGACGAGGAAATCGCCGCGCTGATAAACCGTCTGGAATCGTCCCGCGAATTTTGTTTCGATACGGAAACCACCGGACTTGACCCTTTCGACTGCCGTCTCGTGGGAATGTCGTTTGCCGTCGAGCCTCGCAGGGCATGGTATGTGCCAGTGTTTCCCAACAATCGGGAAAAAACTCTGGCTCTGGTCAACCGTTTCAAACCTGTTTTCGAAAATGCCGGTATTGCAAAATCGGGACAAAACCTGAAATTCGACATCGAAATACTGAAAGGCGTCGGAATCGCGGTGAACGGCGCTTTGTACGATTCGATGCTGATACACTATCTCCTGAATCCCGATTCGCGTCACAACATGGATTATCTTGCGGAAGCATATCTCGATTATACCCCCATTTCGATAGAAACCCTGATCGGGAAAAAGGGCGCCAGTCAGCGTACCATGGATGTCGTTCCGCCGGAAAAGACGGGTGAATATGCCGCCGAAGACGCGGATATCGCGCTTCAGCTTAAAGTCAAGCTGTTCGAAATCCTCGAAAGGGAAAACATGCGGAAACTGTATACCGACATAGAAGCTCCTCTCATCACGGTGCTTGCGGATATGGAAGCCGCCGGAGTACGTGTGGACACGAAGAGCCTGAACGAGCTGAATCTGTTATATAACAAAGAACTTTCCGCTCTGGAAACGGAGATAAGAGAGCTTGCCGGAGAACCCGCACTGAACATATCGTCGCCCAAACAGCTCGGTGTCGTTCTGTTCGAGAAATTGAAGATTGCCGCCGCAGGGGTCAGGAAAACCAAAACCAAACAGTATTCGACGGACGAGGAAGCTCTGATGTCGCTGAGGGATAAACACGCTATCGTCGACAGGATTCTCGAATACCGAAGTTTCAAGAAACTGCTGTCCGCATACATCGAGTCGCTGCCGTCGCTTATCAATAAACACACCGGAAAGATACACACTTCGTTCAATCAGGCGGTAACAGCGACGGGCAGATTGAGTTCCAACAATCCCAACCTGCAGAATATCCCCATCCGCGACGCGAAGGGACGGGAGATAAGAAAAGCCTTCATCGCTTCCGACGACAGTCATATCCTGCTTTCGGCAGACTATTCGCAGATCGAACTGCGGCTGATGGCGCATCTCAGCAATGACCCCGGAATGATAGAGGCGTTCGGACATAACGAAGATATTCATGCGGCGACGGCGGCAAAAATCTATCACGTCAGCATCCCGCAGGTAACAAAGGAACAGCGCTCCAGAGCCAAAACAGCAAATTTCGGAATCATCTACGGGATATCCGTATTCGGACTGGCGCAAAGGCTGAATATCCCGCGCACGGAAGCGAAACAGCTGATTGACGGTTATTTTGCTTCATATCCCGGTGTGAAGGACTATATGGAAGCGACTGTACGCGACGCGCAGAAAACCGGCTACGCGGAGACAGTCTTCGGACGAAGACGGCAGCTGCGCGACATAAATTCGGGCAATGCCACGATTCGCGGCATGGCGGAACGCAACGCAATCAACGCGCCGATTCAGGGAACTGCCGCCGACATCATCAAAATCGCAATGATAAGAATAAACACGATACTGAAAGAGCGGAAACTGAACACAACAATGATACTTCAGGTGCACGACGAACTTGTGTTCGACGTGTATAAACCCGAACTGGATGAGGTGAAACGGATAGTGGTCGATGAAATGCAAAACGCCGTCAGCCTGAAAGTGCCGCTGACCGTCGAATGCGGAACGGGGAACAACTGGCT